>DAOOVW010000037.1:7222-15526 GCA_035370465.1 bacterium
AAGAGGTGAAAAATGAAAAAACAGGTTAAGATATTTGTTTTTATTTTTTTTCTTCCATTGATTCTTTTTGCTAATTCTGAATTTACTTTCCATAATGCACCATTAAATCTGGTGTTACAGGCACTTAGTAAAAAAACAGGTATAAAACTAATCACAAACGCAGAACTTGGAGAAAAACCAATAAGTGTATATTTAGAAAATGTTTCTGGAGAGCAGGCAATTGATTCAATTTTAAAAGCAAATGGCCTTTATAGAGAAAAATTACCTGATACAGAAATATATGTTGTAAAAGAATTTAAAGAAACACCTTTATTGGATTGTGAGACATTTTTTCTTCAATATGCAAAAGCAGAGGAATTAGGGAAAGTTCTTACTTCATTTATAGGACCAAATGGGAAAATAAGTGTTGATACAAGAACAAATAGTTTAGTAATAAAAGATACATCTGAAAATTTAGAAGAACTGAAAAAAATAATAAAGTCATTAGATAAAGTTATTCCTGAAATTTCAATTGAAGCAGTTCTTGTAGAACTTACAAATGAGGGCTTAAAGGATTTAGGAATAAAATGGAATATGGAGGGTTCATTTGTAGGAGGAGCAAAAGATGTTCCTTACCCGTGGAGCAAAAGCATAACAAGAGAAATTGTAAATCCAAGAGATGTAGGGGGAGAAGGTGGGACAACAGGTGGCACAGAAACTACTGCTGGTGGACAATTTATTCTTGGGACAGTCTCGTTTCAGACACTTACTGCAAGTTTAAGATTACTTGAAAGTCAGGGAGAAGGAAATATATTAGCAAATCCAAGAATTACAACTTTAAATGATTCACCCGCAACAATAAAAATAACAAGAAATATGGCTGTTGCTGAAAGGACAGTTTATAATACAGAAACAGGGGCCCCATCTACAAAAGAGCCAATTTATGCAGAAATTGGTGTTATGCTTATTGCAACTCCTCATATAAATGAGGAAGGATTTATAACTCTTGAAGTTGAACCAACTGTTAGTTCTGCTGAAAAATCGCCCTTTTTTGCTGATGCAGTTGATACTCACAATAGAACTGCAAAAACAACTGTTATGGTAAAAGATGGTGAAACAATAGTAATTGGTGGACTTTTAAGGACAGATACAACAAAAAGTAATACAAAAGTTCCTTTATTAGGAGATATATTTCCATTTCTCTTCAAAAATAAAGCAGACCAGACAAAAAAAACAGACCTTGTTATATTTTTAACACCAAGAATAATTACTCCTTCAAAAGCAAGTTCAATTGCTGAAGAAGAAAAAAATAGAATTCAGGGTGCAATGAAAGATGAAAAATAAAGGTTTTACCATAATAGAAGTCATTATTTCTCTTATAATACTTATAATAGTCATAATTGGTAGTTCTGTATTTTTTTATAATAGTAGAAAGAATTTAGTTAACGCAAATTTGGAAAGATTGGGAACCTGGAAAGCAATTGAAAAAATGGAACTTCTTAAAAGTGGTAGTTACAGTAATATAATCAACCAGACGGAAAATATTTCTCTTGGTGGAACTCCTGCTCAAATAATTACCAGTGTCCAGAATGTAGATGAAAATGGGACAACTTTCAAATTGGTAAAAGTGGAAGTGAACTGGGGAAATAATAGTGTTTCTTTAACAACATATATTGCAGAAAAATAATATTTCCAATAGTTCTCTTCTCTCCAGCGGAGAGAAGGAAAGAAAGGGGAGAGTAGAAAGGAATAAAAAGAAGAAAAATCCCCCCTCACCTCTATCCCTCTGGGCGTAGCCCAACGGGCGAGCCTCTCCCTCCGCCACAAAGATTGGCGGACAGGCTAAGGGGAGAGGAGAGAAAGAAAAAAGGGGAGATAGGATAAGTAAAGAATTTTAATTTTCACTATAATTTTCTTCTCCTCACAGGGGAGAAGATTAAGATGAGGGGGGATAAGAGAGGATAAATGAAAAAGAAGGGAATAACTCTTATTGAATTGATAGTTGTAATAGTAATAGGAGCAATTGGACTTTTAGCAGT
Organism: bacterium; assembly: GCA_035370465.1. Lineage (NCBI taxonomy): Bacteria > bacterium. The sequence goes on from DAOOVW010000037.1 coordinate 9,241, forward strand.
TAGTTTTTTTGCTATGCAGAGTTGGAAAGAATGGAATGAAAATGAACAAATAAAAACATTACAGGAAGAAATGGATTTAGTTAGTTATACAATAAAAGGGGTATTGGAAGAAGCATCAAATATAGAAATTCTTGATAATGGACCACTTTCAGGAACAAAAATAAATGCCTCTTATAAAAATGAATGGCAAAAAGAATTTTATCCTTCGGGAAATGAACTTATTGTTGAAGATATTAAAAATGAAACAACAAGGACAGTGACAAATTATTTAAAAAGTATTTCTTTTCAACAGGATAATACAAGTTCAGATACTGTTCTTGTGAATTTAAAAGTTGGAAAAGGTGGAAAGGAACTTGAAAATTCTTTTATAATTTTTTTAAGAAACAAAAGTTAGTATCCCCCTCACCCCCTTTTGACAAAGGAATGAGTATTTTAAGACATTCTCCTCTTTATAAAACCGACTGAAGTTGCCAAGATTAGCAAAGCAGAGTTGGTGCGTCGTTCAAAAATGCTCCCCTCTTTTATAAAGAGGGGTGGGGGGAGATTTTATAAAATCCATCCCAACCTTCCTTTTCAAAAGGAAGGAGAAAACAATTCCCCTCTTTTATAAAGAGGGGGTGGGGGGAGATTTTGACTTTTCTTTTCTTCTCCCCTTTGGGGAGAAGATTAAGATGAGGGGGATAAGTGAAAAGAAAATACATAGGGAGATGTAGACAATTAAGGAAAAATCAAACAGATGCAGAAAAGAAATTATGGATGTTGTTAAGGGGACGACAAATAGAAGGAGTAAAATTTAGGAGACAATTTCCTATTGATAAATACATAATAGATTTCTATGCTCCTGAATATAAATTGGGGATAGAAGCAGATGGTGGACAACATTACTACGGTAAAACTAAACAAAAAGATAAAATTAGAGAAATTGAACTATCTCGTTTAGGAGTAAAGATATTAAGATTCAGCGATACAGATATTTTAAAAAATATTGAGGGTGTGTGGGAAGTAATTCAAACAGAATTACTGAAGAAAAAGCCCCCCTCACCCTTCCCCTCTCCCCGGTGGGTAGAGGGAAAAAGAGGGGAGAGTAGAAAGGAATAAAAAGAAACAAAAGCCCCCACACCTCTATCCCTCTGGGCGTAGCCCAACGGGCGAGCCTCTCCCCTATGGGGAGAGGTAGAAAGAGAGGGGTGTAATTTCTTCTCCCCAAAGGGGAGAATATTATGCTCGCCCGTAGGGTCCTCGCTTTTTGCTACGGATCCCTCTGGGCATAGCCCAACGGGCGAGCCTGTGGACTATGCCCGAAGGATGAGGGGAAGGGAAAAGCAAAAAGCCCCCCTCACCCTTGCCCTCTCCCCGCAGGGGAGAGGGAATAAAGAAAAGAAGGGAGAGGGGAAAGAAAAAAGGGGGGAGAGGCAGAAAGAGAGGGGATAGAGATTTTAGGAGGGAGAAAATGAATAGAAAAAAAGGGTATCTTTTGCCATTAGTTCTTATTTTAATACTTATATCGCTTATTGTTGGTTTTACTACTCTTTATTTAAGTGAATTAGGTAGAACAGAAACTATAAGAAGATTATATAGAGAAAAGGCATTTTACATTGCAGAAGGTGGTGCTCAAAGGTCGTATGCTCATTTGAAAAAAGATATTTCTTGGGTTCCTGAAAGTAGTTCACAATCATTAGGAGGAGGAACATTTTATGTAATAAAAGATAGTACAAGTAGTGAAACAATAATAATTACTTCAACTGGAACATTTAATAATGTTGAAGAAAAAGTAGAACTAACAATAAAAAAGTCAGGTGGTGGTATTTTCAGTAAGGGAGTATTTGGTAGTTCACAAGTTTATTTAGATGGTAGTTCTCAAATATGGGGATATGATTCAAGGACTGGAGCAACAAGTGAAAATGCAGATGTAGGAAGTAATACACTTGTAAATGTTAACTGGAATGCAACACTATATGGAAATGCTGCTGTGCCACCTAATGGTAGTATAACATTTCCTGAACAGAAACCTAATGCAATTACGGGACAAAAAAAGAAAGATGCAGAAACAAGAACTCTTCCGCCTGTGACAATTCCAAGTGATTTACAGAATCTTTCATATACTCAATATGGAGGAACAGGATTAAGTGGTAATTACCAACTTTCTAATGGTAATTATACTATAAATGACTGGCCTTATGCAGCCACTATATCTTCTGGAAATTATCATTTTCGCTCTATCCAACTTGGAAAAGGAAATCCACAACTTAACTTATCAGGGAAAATTAGAATGTATATAGAAGAAACATTATCTTCTTCATTTGGAGGAGATATAGTTTTATCAGCAGGAACTACTGTTGAAATTTATATGGGAAGGACTAATGGAAAAATTACATTTGATAGTGATAGTCAAATAAATTATAATAATAGTCCTGCAAATCTTGCGATATATGTTGCCTCTTCCAAAGCAGTAGACCTTCTCAGTAATGTCAGAATTAACGCTGTAATTTATGCTCCTAACTCGGTATGTAACATCACTGGTAGTTCAGAATTAAGAGGTGGAATTGTTGCTAATCAATTAAATCTTACAGGGAATGTAAGGTTATATGATGATATTGCTTTAAGGCAAGTAAGTGTTCCTGGAGATACTTCTGGTGGAACTGGTGGAATACAAATTGTTAAATGGCGAAAACCCAACTGGAAACAATAATTTTTTCCCCACACCAGGTCTGCCACACCAGGTCTGGAGAAATTTATAGTGTTTTCATTAGTGATATAAGGCCTGTTCTAATCATCATAACTCCTAAACTTGCAAGAAGTAAACTTGCAATTTTAGATATCGCTTTTATTCCCTCTTTCCCTAAAAAATCAAGTATATATGAAGAATATCTCAATATAATATAGGCAATAAAAAGATTAAAAATAAGTGCATAACAGACAATTGGATAACCATAAATTTCTGCAACTGTAATAGAAGTAGTAAGCAATCCAGGACCTGCCAATAAAGGAGTTGCAAGTGGAACTATGGCAAATGATTTTGTCTCAAAAGATTGTTTATAAGCAATATCAAGAAGCATCAATATCGCAAGAACAATAAGAACTAAACCACCAGCAATAAGAAAATCAAATGTTTCTATTCCAATTATGTAAAAAATGAATTTCCCAATAAAAATAAAAGAAATTGTAATTAAAAATGTGAAAAGAATTGAGGTATTAACAATTTTTCTTATTTCTTTTGTCTGGACATTTTGAACAAAAGAAATATAAATAGGTAAAATTCCCAAAACATTCATTGAAATAAATATAGACAGAAAAGCAGCAGATAAATTTTTTATCATTTTATTTTTCTCCTTTTTATTTCTTTTTACTTCTCTGGTTCAGGGGAAAATAAAAGTTTCATTTTCAACTTTTTCTTGTCTTGATGTAATATATATTTCTTTTGCTCGTAGGTGTTCTTCGTATGTTTTTGAAAAATAATTTTTCCCATTTCCCATTGAAACGAAGAATAAATAGTCGGTTTTTTTAGGGTTTAATGCTGCCTGTAAAGAAACTTTACCAGGATTACATATTGGAGTTGGTGGAAGTCCTTTATGAATATAAGTGTTATAAGGCGATTTTACTTTTAGGTCTTTCTTATTTAATTTTTGTTTATGTTGCCCAATTGCATATTCAACAGTAGCACAACTTTGAATTGGAAGTCCTTTTTTTAACCTTTTGTAAATTATTCCTGCTACAATTCTCTTGCCTTCTGGATATGTTGCTTCTTTCTCAACTATTGATGCAATAGTTACAATTTTTTTTACCTCATTAAAATTTTCATCATTTATTCTTTCACCCTTCAAGTCATACCAGACATCATTAAATCTTTTCCACATAGTATAAGTAATTCCTTCAATAGATATTTTTAAAGGGAAAAAATATGTATCAGGAAACAAAAAACCCTCTAATTTCTTTTCTTTTGCATGTTTTATGAAGTCGTCTTTATTTTTTATCAGTCCTTTTTTTTCAAGAATATCAGCGATTTCTACTATGTTTTTCCCTTCCGGGATTGTTACTTTTACAAGTTTTACTTCTCCTTTAACTAACTTTTCAACTACTTTTTTTAAAGGAGTTCTTCCAGAAAATTCATATATTCCTGATTTTAATTTATTTTGAACTTTTAATCTGTTTGTCAAGAATAAAAATAATGATGGATTTTTTATAACTTTTTTTTGATATAAAATTTTTGCAATCTGGGAAGCATTGAGATTTTCAGGGATTTCAACAAGTTTTGGGGGTTTAACAAGAGGTGGGAGTGTCATTATCTTTATAATCCCGAGTAAAATAATAAGAAATGCAATTATAATAAAAATTATTTTCTTTTTCATAATTTCATAATTTCTTTTCTTAAAATATTAAGCCCTGTTCGTACTGCTCTTTCTCTAATTGTTGCTCTATTTCCATTAAATATAAATTTTTGTGCAAAATTTTTGTTTTTTGGAAGTCCAACCCCTATCCATACAAGTCCAACTGGCTTTTCTTTACTTCCTCCTGTTGGTCCTGCAATTCCTGTAAAAGACAATGAAATATCGCTTTTACCATATTTTTTTGCCCCTTTTGCCATACAAATTGCTACTTCTTCACTCACTGCCCCATATTTTTTAAGAGCACATTTTGGGACCCTCAAAATTCTTTTTTTCAAGGTATTGCTATATGTTACAAATCCACCTGTAAAGTATTCAGAACTTCCTGGAATATCAGTTATAAGTTTACAGGCAAGTCCTCCTGAACATGACTCGGCAATTGCAAGTTTAAGTTTTTTTTCCTTTAAAATTTTCCCAATAATTTCCGGAAGGGCAGGGGGGTTAATACCTAAATAGTTTTCTCCAAATCTTTCTTTAAAAATCTTATCAATTTCCTCTGTTTTTTCCTGATAAATTGATAAATCAAATATAAACAAAAGTTCAATTAAATCTGGATGAGCAAGAATTATGTGTTCGCTTTTTTCTCTTTCAATTATGTCCCTCATTTTTTCTTCTACAACTGATTCAGGAACACCACAAACAGAAAACTTTGCAATTTTAACATTTTCAATTGAAGAGAATTTGTTTTTTATCTTTTCAATGGTATTTTCTAACATAGGACCTAATTCATTTGGTGGTCCCGGAAGAACTATTATAATTTTGTTATTTTCTTCTATAAACATCCCTGGTGCAGTCCCAACTTCATTTTCTATTATTTCACATCCATCAATAATATAAGATTGTTTTTTATTTATTTCAGGAAGGTCCCGCCCAATTTTTTGGAACCTTTCTTTTATTTTTTCCCATATATAGTTAGAAAAAATAAGTTTTCTGTTCAAAACATCACTTATTGCCTCTCTTGTAAGGTCATCAAAAGTCGGTCCAAGTCCACCTGTTATTATTAAAATTTCACTTTCTACCAAAGAATTTTCTATTGCTTTTTTAATTTCGTCTTTTTTATCCCCAACAATTATACATTTTGATACTCTCAATCCACTTTTAAGAAGAATATCACTTATCAATAAAATATCTGTATTTAATTTATGAAGCAGAAGTTCACTTCCTACATTTATGATTTCTATTTTGGGGTATTTTTTTTCCATTGATTTAAAATTTTTCTTCTTTAAGGATTGTTTTTTTGATTATATCAAAAATACTTACTTTTCTATTCTGAAAATCAATTAGCCCACAAGATGGCTCATTTTTTGGTAAAGAAGGACTTCCTGGATTTAATATTACTATATTTTCTTTCTTTTCAATTTTCCATAGATGAGTATGTCCACTTATAAAAAAATTTATATTCCATTTTTTTACAGTTTCAAAAAAATTATCATTAAAAAGATGCCCATGTGTAGCAATTATTCTATAATTTTCAATAATCCCCAAAAAATATGGAGAAACAAAGGGGACTAGAAGAAATGTCTGGTCAACTTCTGAATCGCAATTTCCTTTCACTACAAAAATCGGTTTTTGGAGATTATTGAGTTTTTCAAGTAACTTTTTTGGACAATATCCTTCTGGAATTGGATTTCCAGGACCATGATTAAATATGTCCCCACAATGAATTATAAAATCAGTATCTTTTAAAATTTCCCATGCCATTTCCCATCTTTCTAAACTACCATGTGTATCACTTATTATTCCTATTTTTCTCATACTTTTATTAAATCCGAATTTTTAAAAATTGTCAACTATTACGAGGAAAATACCTGTTTTAAGATTTTTTTAATAACTGAAAATCATGCAAATTTTAATAACTATGCAGTTAATACCAATTTGACAACGGACATAGAGTAAATATTTTC
>DAOOVW010000038.1 GCA_035370465.1 bacterium
ATATAACTATAAGGTATTTTTTTTATCTAATTTCAAATCATTGCTTATTATAATATATTTTCCCATCTGTTCTATTGCTTTATGAAGACAATCTTTTATCAAGAACAAATAAACTTTCTTTTATTCCAAAAGAATTCACCTGTATTAGAATATTCTTTAATGTGGTTACATCTTTTATACTGCCTGGGTAAATAGTGAAAAAAACGGCAATAATGATGACTCTTCAAAAACTATACCTTGACTTAAAACTACCTCTCACTTTTATTATTTGCCCTGTATTTATATCTTGCTTCCCTAAATAATTTCTCCTTTGTCTCGATTGTTTCTTCCCTTTATCCCAATAACTTTCTCCTTCATATACATAAACATTCTTCCCTATTTTCTGTTCTATTTATATAACTATGTTATTAATATCGCAGGATTTTAGGATAAAAATTAAAAACGGAAATGTTTGAATTGGGGAAGATATTCTTTATTTTTTTCAAACATCTCTTTTACCATTTTTTTTATTTCTGCAAGTGAAAGAACACTGGCTGAGAGAGGGTCATAACAAATTGCATGATATACCATTTCAGCGTCTCCAGTTAAAGCACCTTCCACTGCCATTTCTTCAGAAGATATATTAACATTATTTAGTGCTGCACATTGAGGAGGTAGTGACCCTACATATATTGAATTAAATCCCCTTTTATCAGCCAGAACTGGAATTTCTACACAAGCACCATAAGGGAGATTAGGAATAATCCCAGTATTTGGAAGATTACCATTAAATAAAAATGGTTCTCCTCCCATCCATGCGTTGATAATACTTGCTGCATATTCATGTCCCCTCTCTAAGGAAATTGGTTCTTCTAACCATTTTTTAATATCATTTTTCCATGTCTCTTCTCTTGTAAGATATTCATTAAGAATATATGCATGTTTTCCTGGATTCCAACCAGTTCCATAAGTACAATATTTTTCTATTAGGTCCTGTCTCTTTCTAAACCACCAGTTATATTCAGAATTATGTCCACTTGATTCAGTAACATAATAGCCAAGTGACAAAAACATTTCATTTCTTACTATTTCTTCCTGATATATTTCTTTATTATTTTTTACAACTTTTCTGATTAATGGATATGCGTCTTTACCATCTTTTTTAAACTCAACAAACCATGCCTGATGGTTAATTCCTGCACATAAGTAAGTAATCTGGTCCATAGTTGCCCCTATCCATTTAGCAAGCATTTCTGCTGTACCTTGAACACTATGGCATAATCCAGTAACTTTTATAGATGTTTTTCTTTGCATTGCTCTACATAACATCGCCATAGGATTAGTATAATTTAAAAAAATTGCATCGGGACATTGCTTTTCAATGTCTTTACATATATCAAGCATAACAGGTATGGTTCTTAACGCTCTAAAAATACCAGCAGCACCTCTTGTATCTCCTACATTAAAATCCACTCCATACTTTTTAGGAATTTCTATATCATATCTCCAGACATGAACACCACCTGCAAGAATTGTGCAAATAACTGCATCTGCATCTTTTAACGATGTTTTTCTATCAGTTGTAACTTCAAGTTTAGCAGGATATTTACCCACTTCAATAATTTTTTCTACTGCCCTTTTTATAAATTCAAGTCGTTCCTTGTCAATATCCATTAAACTTATAGTTGCATCTCTTAGTAATGGATAAGTTAAAATATCTTTTACCAAGGCACGTGTAAAACCAAAACTTCCTGCTCCAATAAATGATATTTTTGCCATTTATTCTCCTTTTACTTATCTCTCCATTTATCTTTCAATTTTTCTTCTATTACTGCCTGTGCAGCAGAAATTCGTGCAACAGGAACTCTATATGGAGAACACGAAACATAATTCATTCCAACTCTATGACAAAATTTTACACTCTCAGGGTCCCCACCATGTTCTCCGCATATTCCCACTTCAAGGCCTGGATTTGTACTTCTACCTTTCTTAATTCCCATTTCTACAAGTTGTCCTACTCCTTCCTGGTCAAGAGTCATAAATGGGTCATCGTTCAAAATTTTTTTATCTAAATAATAAAATAAAAATTTAGCTGCATCATCTCTGCTAAAACCTAATGTCATCTGTGTCAAATCATTTGTCCCAAAAGAGAAAAATTCTGCTTCTTTTGCAATCTGGTCCGCTGTTAATGCCGCCCTTGGAACTTCTATCATTGTCCCAACCATATATTTTATTTTAACACCATATTTTTTCATTACTTCTTCCGCAACTCTCACAACTACTTCTTTCTGATTTGCTAACTCATTTACATTTCCTACAAGTGGTATCATAATTTCAGGAATAACTTCTATACCTTCTTTTGCAAGTTCACACGCCCCTTCCATAATTGCCCTTGCCTGCATTTCTGTAATTTCAGGGTATGTTATTCCAAGTCGACATCCACGATGTCCAAGCATAGGATTAAATTCATGTAGTTGTTCAACTCTTTTAAGAATTCTTTCTTTCTCTTCTACCTTTTTCCTATCCTCTTTCCTCTCCTTCAGTAACGCAATTTCAACCATTAATTCCTCTCTTTTTGGTAAAAATTCATGCAAAGGTGGGTCAAGAGTCCTTATAATAACAGGAAAACCAGCCATTTCTTTAAAAATCCCTTTGAAATCATTTTTTTGAAATGGTAATAACTTATCAAGTGCTTTTCTCCTTGCCTCTTCTGTTTCTGCCATTATCATTTCCTGAACTATTGGTAATCTTTCAGGAGCAAAAAACATATGTTCAGTTCTGCAAAGTCCTATTCCTTCTGCCCCAAATTCTCTTGCTTTTTTTGCATCCTGTGGAGTATCTGCATTTGTTCTAACCCCAATTTTCCTTATTTCATCAGCCCAATCCATTAACTTTTTAAATTCTCCTGTTATCCCGCCTTCAATTGTAGGAACTTGTCCAAACATAACATTTCCAGTTCCACCATCTATTGTTATCCATTCCCCTTCTTTTATTTCTATATCTCCAACTTTTATAATTTTTCTTATTTCATCCACCTGTAAAGCACCACAACCAACAATACATGGTTTTCCCATACCTCTTGCAACAACAGCAGCGTGACTGGTCATCCCCCCTCTACTCGTCAAAATTCCTTTTGCTGCATTCATACCATGAATATCATCTGGCGATGTTTCAACTCTTACAAGAATAACTGGCTCTTTCTTTGCTTTTTCTTCTGCTTCATCTGCTGTAAATACAACTTTCCCACTTGCTGCTCCTGGTGAAGCAGGAAGTCCTTTTGCAATTGGTTCAACTTTTACTTTTGGGTCAAGAATTGGATGAAGTAATTGGTCAATCTGAGATGGTTCAACTCTCATTATGCCCTCTTCTTTTGTAATTAATCCTTCTTCAACCATATCCACTGCTATTTTAACCGCTGCCAGTGGTGTCCTCTTACCAGTTCTTGTTTGAAGCATATAAAGAGTACCTTTTTCAATTGTAAATTCAAAGTCCTGAACATCTCTGTAATGTTTTTCAAGCCGTTGTGTAATTTCTACTAATTGATTATAAACTTCTGGCATTTCTTTTTTAAGTTCACTTATTGGTTTTGGAGTCCTTATTCCCGCAACAACATCTTCTCCCTGTGCATTTGTTAGATATTCCCCATAAAATTCTTTTTCTCCTGTTGCCGGGTTTCTTGTAAATCCAACACCTGTTCCTGAATCATATCCCATATTTCCAAAAACCATTGTTACAATATTAACTGCTGTTCCTAAATCATCAGGTATCTTATTTAATTTTCTGTATGTGATTGCTCGTGGGTTATTCCATGATTTAAAGACGGCCTCTATGGCTCTTTTCAATTGAACCATTGGGTCCTGTGGAAATTCCTCCCCCGTTTCTTCTTTATATACTTGTTTATATTTTTTAACTATATCTTTTAGGTCATCACCTGTTAATTCAGAATCATACTTTACTCCTTTTTCTTCTTTCTTTTCTTCTAAATATTTTTCAAACTTATTTTTATCTATTCCCATAACAACATTTCCAAACATCTGAATAAATCTTCTATAAGCATCATAAGCAAATCTTTCATCACCTGAAATTTTTGCCAGCCCCTTTACTACTTCATCATTAAGCCCTAAATTTAAAATTGTATCCATCATACCTGGCATGGAAAATTTTGCTCCTGACCTTACTGAAACAAGAAGTGGATTTTCAGGAGAACCAAATTTTTTCCCGGTAGCTTTTTCAAGTCTTTTTAGATATTTTTTAAGTTCTTCATCAAAACCATCAGGAAGTTTCTCATTGTGTTGATAAAAGTAAGTACACATTTCTGTTGTAATTGTAAAACCAGGTGGAACTGGTATTCCTGCATTTATCATTTCTGCAAGTCCTGCTCCTTTTCCACCAAGTAAGTCCTTCATATCTCCTGTTCCTTCTGCTTTTCCTTCACCAAAAAAATAAATATATTTTTTCTCCATCTTTTTCCTCCTTGATATCAATATTTTATTTTTTAATTCTGTATGATAACTTTTTTTGATGTATAAGTCAACTAAATTTAACCCATTTTGTTAGCAAATTTTCGCCAGAACGAACACCAATTTTTTTTAGAAACTCAATATGTTTTGAAAAATCCCCTACTTCAAGTAAGTTATGAGCATCTGAGGCAAGAGAAATTTTAATACCATTTTCTATACATCTTTCAAAAAAAACAGGGTCTGGGTTATTGGTATGAAAATTTAATTCTGCACACACATTATATTTCTTCAAGATTTTTACAACATCTGAATAAATATCCTCTGGTGGGAGTATTTTATTCCTTACAAAATATCTTAAAGGATGAGCAAGAATATCTATATTATTTCTGCATACAAATTCCGTAAATTTTAAAAATCCACTTTTTATTTTTTTATAACTTACTTTATATTCTTCCGGTAAATAATGAACTGCTCCTATTAAATAATCAATACCATTTCTATCTTCTGGTAAAAGTGTTATTTTCCCATTTTTATCACATTCAACTTCCATTCCAACTTTTACATAACTATTTTTAATAGGAAATATTTTCTCTTTAAATTTTTCTATTCTGCTTTTCCCTTCTTTTTTTGACTGATAAATTATATCCACCCCATCTAAAAATTTATAACCCCAGTAATCATCTTTTGAAAGATAAAGTTGCCCTGAATGTTCTGTAAGAACAATACCATCAAGTCCAAAAATTTTCGCCCTTTCTATGTTTTTTTTACTCTCTACATTCTCTCTACAATAAGCAAATTCAGTATGACAATGAAAATCAATTAAAGGAAATGGTGCTTCCATACATAAGGACTTTTTTTGAAACTTAATTTTTTCTTTATTTATTTCTATTATGTAATAGGAAAATGGACTTTCACATATAGCAGGTAAAGTTAAAAAGTAAATTCCTTTATGTTTTTTTTCTTTTATTCCTTTATGATAATGTCCACTTATAGACACTAAAACATTATTCTCTTTATATAAATTTAAAATTTCTTCATCATTTTCAAAATTATAAGGATAACCACCTTCTATTTTTGGATAAATAATATTATGCTGAATAGTAATAATTTTTTTATCTCTAAACTGCTGAGAGAATTTTTTGAATTTTTCAATTTCCTGTTTTTTTCTATAACATTTTTCATCTTTCAGGTAATTGTCACAAAAGGGATAAAAAATATATTCCCCATAAATTAAAGGTAATGTTGAATTTCCGGATAATTTACAAAATTTACTGAATTCAATATCATGGTTTCCTCTGACCAAAATAAATGGTTTTTTCTCTTTTTCAATAATTTTTTTAATTTCAAGAAAATCATTTTCTGTACATGAAAGAGTCCTATTATCAACAAAATCACCACATACAACAATAACATCAAAGTTTTCTTTTTCTCTCCTTAAAATTCTTTCAACAAATTCAGGACCAATCTCATATTTTCTTTCAGGAAGTCCAATATAACTACTATCAGAAACATAATGTATATCACCTATTGCTAAAATTCTCATTTTATTTCCTTAATTATATTTATGTCTTTCTTAATTTGTTTTTTCAATTCATCAACAGATGAAAATTTTATCTCATCTCTAATTTTTTTCAAAAAAAACACCTCAATTGTTTCTCCATAAATCTCTTGTTCAAAATCAAAAATATAAACTTCAACTCTTTTTCTTTTTTCTCCAAAAGTGGGACAATTCCCAACATTCAATCCCCCTTTGTATTTTTCCCCTTTATAAAAAACATATCCAGCATAAACACCCTGCCCTATTTCAATTTTTTCGTCTAACAGAACATTCGCAGTAGGAAAACCTATTTTTTTACCTCTGCCACTGCCAGCAACTACTTTTCCTTTAATGGAAAAATGCCTTCCTAAAAACTTATTTGCTCTTTCAATATTGCCTTCTCTCAAAAATTTTTTTATTTTACTCGTATTTACAACTTCTCCATCTATCTCAACTGCATTAACAATATTAACTGAAAATCCATATTTTTTTGAAATATCTTTTAATAAATCAACATCCCATTTTCTATCCTTCCCAAATTTAAAATTAAAACCAACAACAATTTCTTTTACTCCTATTTTAATTAGAAATCCAATAAATTTTTCTCCATCCCAATTTTTTATCTCTTCAAAATCACTCCATATGCATATTTCAATTCCATATTTTTTCAATAGAGAAATTTTCTCTTCAAATGGAGTAATATAAGATTCTAACGGGAAATTTTTAAAGGTAAAAACAGCAGGAATTTTATTTTTTCCTTTTGAAATAGAAATAATTTTTTTTATTAACTTTTGATGTCCTAAATGAACCCCATCAAATTTTCCAATGCCAATAACTAAACCCTCTTCAATTTTTATTTTTTGATGAATATTGTAGATTTTCACAAATTAATCCTCACTTCCACCCAAAATATCTCCTACTATTCCACCAAGTCCAAATTTTTCTCCGCCTTTTCTTACAACTTTTCCCCCAATTTCTCTTCTAAGACGCGATAATGTAATACTCTGTAAAATTATCTTGCCGGGACCTGTTAATGTTGCAAGAAATATGCCTTCTCCTCCAAAAATTGCTGTTTTTATATCTTTTACAAATTCAATATCATAATTAACCTTTTCTTCAAACCCAACAATACAACCAGTATCAACATGTATTTTTTCTCCAGGTGCTAAATCAACTGTATAAAAATCACCTCCAGCATGAATAAAAACTGTGCCAGGACCTGTAAATTTTTCAAGAATAAATCCTTCCCCACCAAAAAATGCAACACCAACTTTTTTTTGAAGAGCAATTGAAAAACCAACATCCTTAGTTGCACAAACAAATGAATCTCTTTGAGAAATAAAACTTTCACCATCTTTAAGTTCTATTGCTTGAATTTTACCGGGAAAATCCCCAGCAAAAGCAACATATCCATCTCCATTTATAGGAGTAAAGTGAGTTGTGAACAAACTTTCTCCTGTTACTATCCTCGTAAAAACTCCTTTTAATTTATCATTTCTTGTATCTCCAACAATTTTGCTTTCCATATTCATATTTTGACTTTTAAACATCATTTTCCCACCTTCTGCATAAATTTCCTCTCCTACTGAAAGATATATCTTTACAAATTGCAAATTACTACCAATTATTTCGTATTTCATTTTTTTCCCTCCATTAGTAAGGAAATTTTTCATCAATTTTTGTTTTTGAAAGTTCTAAAATTATTTCTGAAATTCTATCTGTTGCTCCTTCAACAATTATTTTTCCTTTTTCTGCATTTGCCTTTTTAGGATTTCCATGACCAGAATTTGTCGTTAAAAGATGCCATTGTCTTGGAAGCCATATTTTCTCTTCTTCTAATGATTTAAGTCGTGGTTTATTTACTCTTCCATCATCAGCCCATTCAAGGTGAACAAGGTCTGGATAAAGATACATCAACCATGATGTTTCTGCCTCATGTCCATGTTCTCCATCTTTATCTTCACAGACATTTTCAACAATATCATTTCTAACATTCCACCAGTCAAGTAAAAAAATCCAGACATTTGTTTTGCCAAAAATCTCTCTTATTAATGGCTTAAAATCATTTCCACCATGAGCATTAAGAAGTAAAAGTTTATAAATTTTATGATTTTCAAGTGACCAGATAATATCTTTTAAAATTGAAAGTTGAGTTGTTGGAGAAAAATGTAATACCAAAGGAAAACCAAAAGTGTTTGAATTAACACCAACTGGAATAGTTGGTAATACAATAACTTTTGCCCCTTTTTCTATTGCCTTTTTAGCACTTATTTCACTAATTTTAGAAGCAGCAAGTGTATCTGTTCCATAAGGAAGATGTAAATTGTGTGGTTCTGTTGAACCCCATGGCAAAACAGCAACTTCAATTTTCCCTTTTTCTCTTACTTCTTTTAAAGTCATCTCTATTAAATTTACTTTTCCCATATTTACTCCTTTTCCTGTTTAGTTGTTAATTTAAAATTATCAAATCTAATGTTCTCGCAATTACAACATACTATTCCATTTTCTCCTGAATTTTCCATTTCTAAATTATTAAAAGTAATATTATAAATTTTGGTTTCTTCATTTCCTTTTATAATAAGTGCCTCTCCACTTTTAATTATTTTTATATTGGAAAAATTTATATCTGAAAGTCGTGTTAATTTAATACCATTTTCTATATATAACCATATTGGTGATAAATTACTTTTAATTGTAATGTTTGAAAACATAATATCGTGAATATCTGCACCATCTGTAATATTTTCTGGTAAATAAATTTTTGGATGTTGAGAAATAATACCTCTTGCACCTTCAATAATTAAATTTGTAAATACACAATTCTGTATTATCCCATCTCCCGGACACCCTATTCTTATTCCTTGACAAGAAGTTCTTAAAATACAATTGCTTACAGTAATATTTTCACATATGGCAGGTTCATCATATAAGTTTTGCATAGAACGAATTGCTATACAATCGTCTTCAGTATCCATAATACAATCACTAATTATTACATTTTTACATGCATCTACATCTATTCCATCAATATTTCTCATCCTTTTATTTCCAAAAATTCTTATATTATGAATATTTATATCCTCACACTTCATAAACCAGATTGTCCAACATGGTGAATCAACAAATTTTACTCCTTCAATAAAAACATTTTTACATTTATAAAACATTATTATTCTTGGTCTTGGAATATTTGGTTTGTTATACTTACCATTTTCATCGGATGGGGTATTTTTATAAAAAGAAAGTCCTGAACCATTAATCTCTCCATATCCTGTAATTGAAATATTTTCACTTTCACTGGCAATTATAAGAGCATTTTTTGTCATTTCCTTTTTTGGTTCTATTCTCTGCATTAAAAATCCATTTGCCTCTAATTCTCTATAGTCATCAGGATTTTCACTTCCAATAATTTTACACCCCCGCTCTAAATGAAGTTGAACATTACTTTTAAGTTCTATTGTTCCTGTTTTAAAAATTCCACTACTAAATATAATTTTTCCTCCTCCATTTTCATTACAGGTATCTATTGCTTTCTGAATTGCTTCTGTGTTAATTGTTTTTCCATCTCCTTTTATATCAAAGTCCTCAATTTTATATATCCCCATATTTTCTTATCCTTTTTTTAAAAAATATTATCATATTTTGTAGAGAAATTAAATCAATTTTTAAATACTCAATCAATACTAAAATATAATTAGGTTGTAGTAAATAATTATATATATTGTTGAGTTTTAATAATAAAATAATTCAAAACTTCAGAAGTTATGGAGTTAAGAAAAAAATTAAAAAGCCAATTCCAATATTTTTCTAAAATCTATTTCTTTTATTTTCATTCCTTCAATTGCTCTTTCACAACCAATTTTTGAAAGTTCTAAAAGTTCATCTATATCTTCACTTTTTACCCCAACATCTCTTAAATTAAAAGGCAATCCCATATTTTTAACAAAGGCACTTAAATTTTCAATACTTCCCCATATTTTATTTAATTTTTCAATTTCTTTTTTATAACCATTATTATAAAGGTATTCTAAAATATAAGGAAGAAATAGAGCATTAGCAGTTCCATGATGAATTCCATATTTTATTGTAAGTGAATATCCCATCCCATGAACAATTATTGTTCCTGTTTTATTTATTGCCAGTCCAGCGAGAAGAGAAGAAAAAAATACTTTTTCTTTACTTTTTTCATCTCCCTTACCTGCATAAGGCAAGAACTCCCATAAAATTTTTAGCGATTCAGTTGAAAAAATCTCTGAAAATTCATCACTTTTAATAGAAAGAAAACTTTCTACACTATGTGAAAAAGCGTCCATCCCAGTTGCAGCAACAAGTTTAGAAGAAAGTGTTGCCAGAACTGATGAATCTAAAATTGCCATTTTGGGTATAATTTTTTCACTTCTTATTGTTTTTTTAGTCCTTCCTTTTTTATAAACAATAACTGAATATCTTGTAACTTCACTTCCTGTCCCAGATGTTGTTGGAATTGCAATTACTGGTAATGGTTCATTTCCATATTCCTTTTCTCCAAAATAATCCTCAATTTTCCCTGGATTTTTACTTCTTACTGCTACACCTTTACCAACATCCATTGCACTCCCACCACCAACTGCAAGGATACAATCACAATTTTCTTTTTTACAAAAATCAACTGCAATTTCAACATTTTCTGTATCTGGTTCTGGTTCAACATTATAAAAATGAGAAAATTTTATTTTTTCCTTTTCAAGTACATTTTTAATTCTATTAAAAAGTCCTGATTTGAAAATAAAATTTTTTCCACTTACAATTAGAACTTTTTTTCCATAATTTTTTATTTCGCAAAGATACTTTTCTATACCTTCATTTTCAAAATAAACTTTTCCTGGCATAAAAAAATATGATGATTTCATCTTATTCCCCCATTTGTTTTCTTATAATTTCCTCTTTAACTTTCATTATCTCTTTCCATGCTAATGATGCATAAAATCTATGTCCAGAAGGTCCAACTACAAGTTTAATTCTTTCAGGATGGCCTGCTTTTTCATATATTTCCTTTGCTTTGTTAAATGCCTTTCTAACACCTGCAATCGGGAAAATATTGTCCTCTTTTCCTGCAACAATAATTAAAAATTTAGGTGCAATTAAACCAGCAAGGTCTTCCATACCAAAATATTTAAAAGATGATGGAATATAATTATCCATACAATGTCCTATTTTCATAATTGAGTCCTCATATGTACAAAAAGAACAGGAAGGAACAGAAATTTTTATTCTATCCTCAATACAGGAAGCATAATAAGTTATTGTTCCACCACCTGAATTGCCCATACAACCAATTATTCTTTTATCAACAAATGGAAACTGGTATAACAAATCAATTCCCCTTATAACATCGGATATCCTTTCACTTATTAAAGTATGCCCTAACATTAAAGAATGCATAGTAGCATCCCAGCACCTATTTTCCATTTTCTGTTTTAATAATTTTTCTTCTCTTTCTCCAAAACATCTCTGTTCAATAGCAAGTGCAACGAATCCATTCTTTACTGCCTGTATTGCAAAATCTCTATCTCCATTTATTTCCTCTTTATCTTCTTTTGAATAAGGAACACCAACTGAAATATGAGCACCAGAAGAATGCCCTTGAAGACAAACAAAAGCAGGATATTTTTCTTTTTTCTTATTTGGAATTAAAAGATATGCAACATTTATTACATAAGGATTTGTTGGAAAAATTATTTTCTGTAATTTATAATCAGAATGATTTTCCTCTTTTATAATTTTAAAATCAACTTTCCCTTTATCTTTATAAATTGGTCCTATAAGTTGTTTGAATTTTACTCTTAATTTTTTTCTCCAACTTTCAAAATTACTCTTTTTTGAAAAAGAAAGTTGCTTCTCCGTCTTTTTCATCAAATTTAAGTGAAAATACGATGGAGAAAGTTTTTCTTCATAATTTTTAAATTTATCCATTTTTATTCCTCCATTTTATTGTGTTTCTTAAAAATTACTACTCTCTCAATGCCATTCAGGTCATTTGTAAATTCTATAATTTTTAAATCATTAAATTTTTTATTTTTCAAAAATTTACTTTGATTATACCCTATTTCTAAAATTAAAAAGCCATTATTAGATAAATATTTTCCTGCATTGTTAAGAATTCTTTCTATAAATTCCATTCCTGATTTCCCACCATTTAAAGCAATATATGGTTCTTTTTTTACATCATTTTCTAAATTTTCTATTTCTCTTTCAGGTATATAAGGAGGATTACTAACAATTATATCAAATTTAATATTCTTTTTTGGAAATAGGTCTGTTTTTATAAACTTAATTTTATTTTCAACTTTATATCTATCAGCATTTTTTTTTGCAATTTTAATACTCTTTTCTGAAACATCTGTTGCAATAATTTTAGAATTTTTTATTTCTTTTGCAAGGGTAATTGCAATATTTCCAGAACCAGTTCCTATATCAAGAATATTAACAAACGAAGGGGAAAAAAAATTTTTATAAATCTCAATCGTTTTTTCTATGATTATTTCTGTTTCAGGTCTTGGTATAAAAACTCCCTTTTCAACATAAAATTGATATTTATAAAAATAGCTCTTCTTTATTATGTATTGGAGAGGAATCCCTTCAATTATTTTGTTAAGGTATTCAATATATTTTTTTATTGTTCTTGAAGAAATTTCTTCTTCATCTAAGTAAAGGTCTGGAATTTTCTTTTTTGTAATCTCACTTAAAATAATTTCTGCCTTTTTAACTGCTTCTTTAATCCCATTATTTTTTAAAATTTCACTTCCTGATTTTATTAGTTCTGTGGATAACATTTTTTGAGACATTATTTAGAAATTTGAAAGTATCTATTTTAAATAATTTACGCCTTTTCCCTTTCTTCGTCAATAAAATTTTTTCTGGAACCTGGTTCCAGAATTGTATTTGCCAGGTTGTTTTTATATCAGGTATAATAACTCAAAGGAGAAGGAAAAATAAAAATGGCTCTTACAATAACTCTTGGGTTTTTAGGTATTTTAATTGTTTTGCTTGGAATAGGGACAAATTGGGCTTTAAATATAAGGGCAGAAAGATTAATACAGGCAGAAGATGAAAGAGTAAAAAATTTAATAAAAGAGATGAGGGAAGGTACAGAAAATCTAATGAAAGATATGAGACAAAGTACAGAAATTTCAATAAATAATGCAAGACAAAGCACAGCAGATTTAATAAGAGAGATAAAAGAGACAAAACTTTATATTGCCTCTCTTATAAAAAGTGACGGTGAAAAAACAAGAGAATTGATAAACAAAGTAATAAAATAAAAAAATATTTGTTGATCTTATCCAACCCCGTAGTTGAATCTACCAAAAAAAATTATTTACCTTTGGTCTGTAAAGAAATAAGAACTTCTGAGGCAGCTTTACTGATTTCCGGATATTGGGCATTTTCACTTAAATAGTTTATTAAACCAATTATTTCCTCATTTGGATTGGTTTTCAAATAATCTGGTAGAATTTTTATAATACCTGCCCTCAATTTTATCTCATCATTTTTTTCTTGTTCCTGTTGTGGGTAGTCCTGCTGTAATCTTTCAAGAAGTAGGTCAATTTTGCTATAATCACCTAATTGGGCAAGTGCCAATGAATAATATGGTTCATAATTTGGGGCACCAAATTCTTTCCATGCATTTTTAATTACAGGAAGTGCCTGTTTATCTCTCATTTCTCCAAGTGCAATAATTAATTTCATAGCAAAAATAATTTCATTTTCTTCTTCGGTTGTTTTTTGTTGTTGCGGAGTATATTCAGGCATAAATCCTGGTCCCATACCAGGAGGAAACATACCAGGAGTAAATTGAGGGACATAAGAAGGTGTTGAAATTTTAACTTCCCCTCCTTTTTTTGCTAATAACATTTGATATTTATTACTCTTTTCCTGTAATTGTTGTAATTGAGTTTGTATCTCATTTAATCTTTCTGTCTTTGTTCCAATCTGTGTATCAATATTTTTCAATTGGTCTCTTAATTTCTTAACTTCTGTTGTTGAGAGAACTTTTATTTCTCCCCCACCTTGAACAGGAGGCATACCACCACCTGGTGCCATCATTCCTGGCTCCATTCCTCCCATCTGTAATTTGTTACTTATATCACTCCTATCCTGTTGAAGTTTATTCAGTTCACTGTTTAATGTAATTCTTTCAACTTCTAATTTTTCTATTTCATTATTTATATTTTGAATATTCTTTTTTGCCTCTTCTCTTTCCTGTTCTCTATTTTTTATCATATTATTAAGTGTATCCCTGAGAGTTATCATAACAGATTCAGTTCTTATTCCTCCTATACTTTCAAGAGCAACAATTTTAATTTCAAATGGTGTCTCTTTATTCTGAATTAAAGAAAGAATAAATTCGCCAACATCTGGTTGATTAACTTTACCTAATGCACTTATTAAGTTCTTTTCCACTTCAATATCTTTTTCTTTTTTAATTATTCCAATTATTTCATTATAGACACCTGAAATCTCTGATGAAGAATAATAAGGTAATTTTCTTGATTCGTTTTCTCTTAATGTTTTCGTTCCATATTTTATTCTTTTTACTAATTGGTCAATTGGAATTTTTTCTTCTTTTTCCCCGGGAATACCTTCAAATCCAGGCATACCTTCTTGTCCTGGCATTCCTGGTTGTCCTTGCTGTTCTTTCCCCGCTTCTTTTTTCTTCTTTTCCTCTGCTATTTTTTTCCTTTCTTCTTCTTCTAATTTTACCCATTTGTCAGATATATCTTTTTCTTTAATCCCCTTTTCTATTTGTTTTTTAACTAATTTAGCATTTTTGCCAATTAGTGACTGAGGAGAAATCTCTATAACTTTATTAAATTCTTCAAGTGCTTTTGCCTTATCGTTTTGAGCAAGATAAAGGTGAGCAAGAGAATAATGAAATTTAGGATTTTGTGGCTCTCTTTCAATTGCCTGGTCATAATATTTCTTTGCTTCCTCCATATCTCCTTTCCTAAAATATGTTTCTCCTAAATAATAATAAACAATTGCATTATCAGGACTTAGATTTTTTGCCTGTTTAAAATAGCTGAGTGCATCTTCATAATTACCTATTTTAAGATAATTCAAACCAGAATTTACTTTATCAAGAAATTCATCAGAAGAAAAAAGAATAAATGATGAAAAAAACATAATGATTAAAAATTTTTTTCTAATAGACATTTTTACCTCCTCTATTATACTATTACTATTTAGTAAGTATTCAATTTTATATCTCTCTTAAAATCCC
>DAOOVW010000039.1 GCA_035370465.1 bacterium
ATAATACCAGTTGAAACTGTAAAAGATGTCCTTGAAAAAGCATTAATCCAATAAATATGACAAAACAACCATATAAAGAATTTTTTGGAAAGATTTAAAACACTGATAAGTAAAAATCCTCATCTTATTAAAATTACTTTGAGTAATATTTTTACAATGCGACTTATAAGAAATAAAATACATGGAGATTTAGAGGAAATAGCCCTCGCAGAATTTATTAATCAATATATGTATGACTATAAATCTGAACATATTGGAAAGCAAAAATTCTGAGCGAAAGAATTTGAAGAAGATATAAAAATAATTAATGAGATTAACAGAGAGGAATTTTTAATAAGTATAAAGGCATATGGATATGGACCGCTTCAATTATCAACAGATAAAGAGTTTAAAATGTTCCCTGCTTTTCAAAAGGTTTTTGGAACAGAAAATCAATTGAAGGGAACGATAAAATTTTGCAGATTTTAGAAAGCGAAGAATTTTCAGGATTTAATGATTTAAATATTCTGCCTTTAATCTATGATGAAAAAAATAAAAAATGTAACATAATGGTTTTTGATTTAGATAAAGCAAAAAAAGAGAGGGAATATAAGAATAAATTTTGGGAAATATTTGGATAAAAGGAGGTAGGAAAATGCGAAAGGTAATTTGTTTAGTTGGTTTTGTATTGTTATTCTTTGGAGGATTGCATAGAGAATATATTCTTTGGGGTTCTGAAGAGAATATCAAGGAGATTCTCACCATGGAAGAATGGAATAGATACCAGGAATTAACAGGAATACAATCCAAAAAAAAGGAGGTCAGTGGAAAGTACTGGCAGGCAGTAGGGCCAAGTTTTGATGTTGCGAACCCAAAAGATAAAGAGCCAGCACAACTTTACAAGGAAGAACTTGAGAAATACGACAAGATACTTAAGGAGAAATCGAGAGAGTTTTTTGAAATTCTTATTCCACAAAAAGAAAAGATATTTTTGCTTGCAGTCGAGATAGATATAAAAGACTCTGAATCGGCCGGTTGGATCCTTGCTAAAGGTTTTTCGGATATAGAAAGTAATCCTGAAACATTTTTGAAAGCATATGTTTGTTTAAATAAGTATGAAGACAGAATGCAGAGAAAAGAGATGCGAGATTCAATGAGAAATGGAATTTTTTATCTGGTAGATAAATCTACTTTTGAACAGGAAGAAAATAGAATTAGATTTGCCAATAATTTTCTTCTGTCAGAGGGTTCAATTGAGGATAAAAAAATTACTGCGAAGTTCCTCTGGGAAGTATGGAGCGGATTTTTCCCACGGATAGAAAGGATGGAGAACAAGAGCGAAGCATACGAGAAGATGAATCAGCAATCCTTGTCAATCATAGAGACATTGAACTCCATCAAGACAGATATAAAATTGACAGAGGAAGTTAATAAGGTTCTTCAGAATTTCCATGCACATTATTCAAGGAAAGATTTGCCTGTGGAATTCCTGCAAAGTTCTTCAATATCCAATGTCAAGGAAAAGATCGCTCAATCTATGAAAAAGGATTAAAACCTTAAAAAAAATGGGAAGGGTAATATACGATGGGAAAAAGAAGAATGGGAAAGATTAAGAGAATATTTACCGTTTGTATAGTTATTGGGATACTGGGAAGCATTCTCTTTCATGTGGTTGGTATTACCGGTAACATTTCCGCTGACAAGATTAGAAAAACTGAGAATTTTCAAACAAAAGAAAGGACTACTTTAAATAATGTTCAGTAATATCAGCCCTTGAATGCCCCATTTTTTCAGATGTTTCATTAAGGGATTGTTCATAAGTCATACCATTTTCCATATTTTCCTGATGTTGTTCTTGTGCATAATTCCATCTCAACCCGTGAGTCCCGTAATAGTCCTCCTGTAATTGTTGGCATGTTTCCTTCAAATCTTCTCTCCTAAAATCCCGTTTTCTTATAACTATGGATAAGGAGAAAATTATCAAAAACAAGGAGTAGTGTGGATTTAGGATTGTGAATTTGGGTATAGATTTTGAAAGGGGTTAATACTATTTTTACATCAAAGGTGTAATAAAAATCAGCCTCCTCACCTATATCCCTCGGGCGTAGTCCGAAGGCTCGCCCGTTGGGCTATGCCCAGAGGGATCCGTAAGCAAAAAGCGAGGACCCTACGGGCGAGCCTTCTCCCCATTGGGTAGAAGGAACTACCCCCCTCACCCCTTCCCTCTCCCCTTGGGGGAGAGGATAGGTGAGGGGGGAATATTTACTCTATGTATGTTGTCAAATTGGTATTAACTGCATAGTTATTAAAATTTGCGGGATTTTCAGTTATTTTTATTAGAGAAGTGAATTCTTAACAATAGAAAACAGAAGTAGACAGAGGAATTGTTGCAAAGCATTCAATTTCAATTAACCATCCAGGACGACATACAGAAGCATAACAGATAATTAGAGGAGTATTTAAAAATTTTTCTCTAATTTTCTTTTTAACGATTGTATAATCAGATGGGTCTCTAATGTAAACAACCAAAAGTGATATATCACTTAATTTAGCATTTGCTTTTTTTAAAAGTGCATGAACATTTTCAAGACATCTTTCTAATTGCTTTGTAATATTTCCGTAGTATAAAATTTCTCCTTTGTTATTTATACTTGCAGTTCCAGATATTATAATATGTTTCCTGTCTTTATAAGAAATTGCTACTCCTCTTTCAAATGTAACTCCATAAAGATAAGTTGGTCCTAAATATTCCGGTGCAGATAGATATTCAACCTGTTCTTTTGAAATACCTAATATTGAATATGCATCCATAACAACTTTTACATCAGAGTCAAAATATTTCCCTTCAACACCTGTACTTGCAATAAAATGTGTATCTTTTGTTAATCCATTTTGAGCATAAAATTCTCTTCTTGCATCAACAAATTCTTTATAATTTAAATCAATATTCTGTATAAAAAACCATGTTCTAATAACATTATTTAAAAGTGTCATTTTATTTTTTAAAAGAAAATTATTATATTTTTTTAGAACTCCAGTTGTTTGTTCATAAACTGTTTTCCCTTCTGGATAAGTTATACCAGTTGTCAAATTATGAATAATATTTCCCCTTTTGAAAGAAAAATTATTATTTTTTAACTTCTTCTTTGTTTTATTTAATTTATCCTTTATATGATATGACCATAAAGCAACTTTTCCACAAGGACCTGGTGGTTGACAGATATATGAAAGACCACATTTTGAGAAATTGAATAAATTTTTATTTTTTAAATAAATTGCCTGATTGAATAAATCACTGCAATAAAAGCGCTTGAAAACCGATGTTTCTTCATCTAATCCAATATATTTTAATGTTTCTTTATATGCAGTATATACCCACTTAATCTGGTTTTCAAAATTCCCATATTCTTTTGGTATAAAAACTAAATGGTATTCATCAGTACCAGATTTACCACAAAAATGTGAGAAATTTATTATTACAGGAATTTTTGAAATTTCATAAGAATAATTTTCCATAATTTTATTTTAAATAATTTCAAAACTAATAGCAGGTAAAAAGCCAATAGAAACCTTTTCTACTTTTTGAACTGGTTTTTCAGGAGTAGAAGTTTTATTTTCTCTAAAGACCTCAATAATAAGATTATCAGCAAATCCTGACTTTATTTCTTTACCATTTGTTCTTAAATTGAAACTTAAAATCCCATTTTCAATTTTCACATCTTCAATTGAAATTTCTTTTGGTGGTTCCTTTAATTCTAATGATATTTCATCACTTTTGAGTTTTTGTAATGTCTTTACTTTGACATTGACAACACCATCTATTGGAATTTTTAAAATATCTTCATCAATCAATTTAAAGTCAAATTGAGAAATTTTTCCTCTATTTATAACATAACAAAAATTTTTTTCAAAAGGAACTAAATGAAAATAGGCAAATGCCTGCATCATTTCTTCTGCTGGTATAGCAATTCTTTTAACTTCTTTCCCCTCAATAATTGTACTACCTTCTATTTGAATATCAAATGGGTTTTCATAAGGTGCTTTTAAAGATGAAATTGTTATTCTTACATTATCTTTTCCTTTTGGAATTCTTCCCCCATTCAAAATAAAGTTAGGATTAGGTTCTTTTAATGAAATTTTTATTTCCCCATCAAATCCATCTTTCCTGATAGCATAGATATTTAAGATATTATTTCTACCCGCCAAAATGTTTATACTTGAAGGAATAACAAATAGTTTAAAATCAGGTTCTGGATTTTCAATACGAATATAATAAAGATAATTATCTCCTCCATGGTTTTGAATATCTAAAATCTGTAAATAATAATATCCATCCTTTGGAACTACAAAAGAAGTGTATGAATCTGCATTATGAGTGATAAGTCCAAAACTTTTATCTTCATAATCATCATTAAATTTTAATGTTTTTCCAGAATTATCTAAAATACGGATAAAAGAATCTAATGGATAACCAAGTCGTCTACTATAAACATCAAAAATAATTTCTTCCCCTATTTCCCCTTTAAACTTATAAGTATCAATATCCCCTGGTTTTTCAATAATACCTTTTATAATTTGAGGTAATATTATATAATTTGCTTTATTTAACTTATCATTTGGCTCTTTTTCACAAATTTCTGGCAATTTATTTAAAATATCGGAATTTATAACATTTTTAATTTCTTGAAAATTATTTTTAAATGCACTTTTTTCTCCTATAATTAATCTGTAAACAAAGTCCTCTCTTCCACGAAAAAGAGCATCTCTGACTTCTATTATGTATTCTCCATCCTCTTCAACTTCATAAAAAATTATAGGGTCTGGATTAAAATAATAATTATCAGCATAAAATATTTCTTTTCCTTTTGATTTATAAAGAGTTAAAATACCTTGAAACCATCCAGGAACAGCATCTGCCATATAAGGAATAATATCTCTTGCTTTTAATTCAATAAAAAGGAATTGTCCTTTTTTTGCATTAAACCAAAATCTATCAACATCACCGGGCATAATTCTACCATTTACAATAATTGGTAAATCAAGAATATTTTTCTGTTGTTCTATTGGACCATTTGGTTCTTTTTCGTTTATTTCATTAAAGGTATTTACTTCAAAAAAAAGTGGATTTGTAAGTCCTCTTTGTGTTAATAATCTTATTTCATATTTTTTAGGTTCAACATCAGAATCAACTTTCAAATAAATTAGAACTTTTTCTTGAATAGACCTTTTTATTTGAACTCTTTGAATTGGCATTAAAAAAATTTCAAAAATTTTATCTAATTCTTCTGGACTTAAATTTTCCAGATTTTTTAAAAGAGGATTATCTGGAAGTTCAACAATTTCATCTTGACTTAATTTTTTTTCCTGGTAGATACCTTTGTTTTTTCTCTTTAATTCAGAAATTTTTTTTAAAAGATAATTTCTTTGCATGTTGTTTAATACAGGAATATAAATAATTGTTTCTGCCATTATTCCATCTGAGGAACAACATATATCTTTAACACCTCTTAAATTTTGCCCTCCAACTAATATCTGTACAGAACTTCCTTTTTTGCCTCCAGAAGGATAAATATAACCAATTGATGGTTGAGATACACTTTGTGCTATTAAGGTAAAACCAAAAATGAAAATAAAAATAAAAATTGTTTTAATTCCCTTCATTTATTATCTCCTTCAAAATTTCCTTTCCAGTTCCTTTTTCAATTGGTGGTAGAACTCTTATTTCCCCTTTACCTATATCAGGGAAAATTCCTTCTGGGTCAATCCCCAATAAATAATAAATAGTCCCAAGTAAATCCTTTGGATAAACAGGTCTTTCAATAACATATTCTCCTTTTTCATCACTTTTTCCCAAGACAATACCACCTTTAAAACCACCTCCAGCAACTAAAACAGAAAAACAATTTCCATAATGACCACGACCACCATTCCATGGTGGTTCCCATGATATTTTTGGCGTTCTTCCAAATTCACCAGAAACCCATATAATTGTATTTTCAAGTAGTCCTCTTTCAGAAAGGTCTTTTATTAATGCGGAAAGTCCCTGGTCAAGTTCTGGTAATTTTTGTCTCATCTGTTGGAAATGGTTACTATGTGTATCCCATCCAGGATAGTTTATTGTTACATATATTACTCCGTTTTCAATAAGTTTACGCGCCATGAGACATGATTGCCCAAACTTATTTCTTCCATACATATTTCTTAAATCTTCTGGTTCTTTTGATATGTCAAAAATTTTTTTACATTCATTTACAATTTTATATGCTTCTTCTTTACAAGAATCAAAAGATTGAAACTCTTCAAGAGATGCAATTGAACCAAGTGTATCTAATGAATTAAGAAGTTTTGTTCTTCTTAAATTTCTTTCCTCAGATATCCCTTCAACAACAATTCCCTCAACAGCAAAAGGTGTTCTATTAGGGTCCCCTCCTGTAACAAATGGTTTATATTTTTGTCCTAAAAAACCTTCTTCAGAAAAACGTCCCTGAGAAGTTGTTAAAACAATATATGGTGGAATAATTCCTTTATATTCTTTTCCTTTAAAAAATGTAACTGCTGAACCAATACTTGGATATAAAACCCTTTCATCAGAAGAATGTCCTGTTTGCATAATATAAGATGCTGTTTCGTGGGCAGTAATACCATGTGTTATACTTCTTATAATTGAATATTTATCGGCAATTTTAGCAAGATTTGGTAATAACTCATTTATTTCTATTCCTGGAACATTCGTAGGTATTGCTTGAAATGGTCCAGTGTAATCATACCCTGCATTTGGTTTTGGGTCAAAAGTATCAAGATGTGATGGCCCTCCCCATAACCATATCTGAATAACTGCCTTTGCTTTTTTATCAAATGATTTTTCCTCTTCTCCAAATCCCATTAAAGTAAATAGAACATTAAAAACTAAAAAACTAATAAATATTTTATTTTTCATTTTAATTTTCAATGATTGTATAAAAATTCCTTACTATTAATAATTGCCCAAACAATATCTTCTACTCCCTCATTTAAATTAACTTTTCCATCTTGAAAATATTTTTCCAATGTATCAATTTCTGATTGTTCTGGGTATCTTGAAAGTAAAAATAAATATATATTTCTAATTATTTCTTTTCTATTTCCTTTTGTTTCCCTTATAATTCTTTTTAAATATGGACTACTTTTTATTTTCTTTTGTATTTCTGATGAATTCAAAAGATATCTAATTTGGACTTCTGTAATTTTATTTTCTCTTTCAGAAAAAAGTCCTGTATTTCTTGATGGTCTTCCGAACATTTCAAGAAATGGACTTGTAATACTTCCATCTGCAAGAAGAACATTTTTTTGATATTTTGGAATAAAAGTATATGGTTCAGGAATTTGACTGATATATTCTACTCCATCTCCTCCTATATTACACAAGATATCTAATAAAACCTCAGCATCAATTCTTTTGATTTGATAATACGCAAAATATTTTTTTGCCTCTGGGTTATTTGTTTTTGGAATAAATGATTGCTGATATGTTCTTGAATTCAATATAAGACGATAAATATGTTTTAAATCATAATTTGAATTAACAAGTTGCTTTTCAAGATAAATAATAAGTTCGGGATTTGATGGAGGATTATCAGGTCTTATATCATCAACTTCATTTATAATTCCTGTTCCTAAAAGATATGCCCAAATTCTATTAACTATATTTTTGCAAAACCATTGATTTTTCGGATTTATTAAACAGTCAGCAAATACAATTCTTGGGTCAATTCCTGAAGGAATTATTACTTTTTCACCATCAGGAAAAGTGCATTGTATTGTTTCAGATGGTTCAGGATTAAAATATACAATTTCTTCTTTCCATTCAAGTGTATTCTTATAAGAAACTCTTGAAAAAAACTTACTCATTTCATCTTTTGTTTTTTGGGGTAATTTATCAAATCTTACACCCATAAAAGTCAATGCGACCGCAGAAGTTATAGAATATGGGTCTCTTCCCTGTATTGCTCTATAAAAATTTACAGGTGGTGTATAGAAATTACTACCACTTGAAGTAAGTAATTCTCTTACAAACTTATCATAATGTTTGTTTTCTTTTAAAGAATTTAATATCCATTTATGATATGATTGAACTGCATTTGGCCAGAGGTTAATTGGAAATTCTGATTTTACTCTTAAAATATCACACCATTTCATTGACCAATAGTCAGCAAAGTCATCTTTTTCAAGAAGAGCATCAATAAGCAAACTTCTTTTATCTGGGTTTTTATCATTTAGGAAAGAAATAACTTCTTGATTTTCTGGTAATTTTCCAATTAGATCAAGATATACCCTTCTTATAAATACCTCATCAGAACACTCTAATGCAGGTTCAATTCCCTGTTTTTTTAAATTGGAAAAAACATACTTATCAATCTCTGTTTCAGGAATATCCCATGAATTTTTCTCATAAGTGGAAATGATTTTTTCTGAATAAAACAAATTATTTTCTTTTTGAGCAAAACACCCATTTACAATAAAACATATTAAGAGAAAACATATAATTTTAACTTTCATATATTTATATTTGACATAAATAATTATAAAATAGTTTAGGCAATTTAAAAAATTAAAAAATATGATAAAATATTATTAAAATTTCATTTTTAAAAACATAATGTTTCCAAACAAAATTTTTTGATTTTTGATAATGGAGGGGAGAGATGAAAAAGAAAAGATTGTTTACGCCGGGACCAACTTCTGTCCCGGAAGAAATACTTCTTGAAATGGCAAAGCCAATAATGCATCATAGGACAGATGAGTTCAGAGCAATAGTAAAAGATGTTTCTAATGGATTAAAATATATTTTTCAGACAGAAAATAGCGTTTTTATTATCGGTTCATCAGGAACAGGAGCGATGGAAACAGCAATTACAAATGTTTTCTCAAAAGGAGAAAAAATTGCTGTTGTTTGTTGTGGAAAATTTGGAGAAAGGTTTGCAGAAATTGGAAATGTCTACGGACTTAAAATATTGCCGGTTGAAATTGAATGGGGAAAAACATTAAAAGCAGAAGAACTTGAAAAATTACTACGAGAAAATCCAGATATTAGAGGTATTTGCACTCCTTTATGTGAGACATCAACAGGGACTGCTTTTGACATAGAAAATTATGGTAAAGTTATTTCAAAATTTCCTGATGTTATTTTAATTGTTGATGGGGTAAGCAGTGTAGGAGCAATTCCCTGTTATATGGACAAATGGGGAATAGATGTTCTTATTACTGGCTCTCAAAAAGCACTTATGCTTCCACCGGGTCTTTCTTTTATTGCATTAAGTAAAAAAGCATGGGGAAAAACTGAAAATTCAGATATTCCAAAATATTATTTTGATTTGAAAAAATATAAAAAAGCAATTGAAAAAGATGATTTTCCCTTTACAATACCTGTTTCACTTGTTATTGGTTTGAAAAGGTCAGTTGAGTTGTTTCGTGAATATGGACTTGAAAATCTATGGTCATTACATTCAAAAAGAGCAAATGCAACAAGAAAAGGGATTGAAAAAATGAGATTGGAACTTCTGTCTGAAAATCCATCTGATGCAGTTACAGCAATAAAATTACCAGAAGAAATTGATGGAGAGAAATTGGTAAAAAATTTAAGGACTAAATATGGAATATCAGTAGCAGGTGGACAGGACAAGCTTAAAGGGAAAATTATAAGAATTTCTCATTTAGGATATATGGATGAATTTGATGTTTTAACAGCAATAATTGCTGTTGGAATATGCCTTGAGGAAATGGGTTATAAATGCAATTTAGAGGATGGTATAAGAGAAGCAAAACAGGTACTTTTTTCATAAATTTTTTCTCCAGTTATAAAATGGAAAAAGAAGTTGAAAAAATAATAAAAAAGGCAATAAAAGAGGATTTAGGGAAAGGTGATGTTACAACCTCTGCTATTTTCAAAGAGAAATTTCCTGTAAAGGCAATTCTTATTTCAAAAGGTGATGGAATTTTATGTGGTGTGGATATTTTTAAAAATGTCTTTAACATTCTTTCTTCTTCCTTTTCTTTTAATTTTTCCTTCAAAGATGGAGATAAAATAAAAAAGAAAGATATAGTTGGAGAAATTTACGGACCTATAAAAGAGTTATTGATAGGTGAAAGAACTGCTTTAAATTTTCTTCAACATCTATCTGGAATTGCAACTGAAACAAGAAAACTTGTAGAAAGGGCAAAAAATAAAGTAAAAATATACGATACAAGAAAAACAATACCAAATTTAAGGTTATTGGAAAAATATGCAGTAAAAATAGGTGGAGGAGAAAATCATCGTTTTGGTCTTTTTGATATGGTTCTTATAAAAGATAATCATATAAAAGGAGTAATGGAAAAAGAGAAAGTTGATAAAATTTCCGCAATTTCAATTTGTGTCAAAAGAGCAAAAAATTACTGGAAAAACAAAATAAAAATAGAGGTGGAAGTAGAAAATTTCAAACAGGCAATAAGTGCTTACCAAGCAGGAGCAGATATTATAATGTTTGATAATGCGGATAAAAATCAACTGCTTGAATTTAATAAATTTTTAAAAGGAAAAAAGAAAGTTGAAATTGAATGGAGTGGAAATGTTTCTTTAAAAAAAATTGATAAAATAAAAAAATTGCCTGTTGATAGGGTCTCTGCTGGTTATATTACTCATTCTGCAAAAGTTCTTGATTTCTCCTTAAAAATCTCCTCTATTTAGTTTCTGTTAGAGAATTCTGAAAGGTGTAAATTATTGAGGTTCAAACACTTATTAACTTCGTAAGTTAACAAAGGGAAATAAATGAAATATTTTGATACACATTGCCATCTTGACTTCTCTGATTATGATAGTGATAGGGACAAAGTAATAGAAAAAAGTAAAAATGAAGGGATTGAATATATAATAAATGTAGGTGTTAATCTTGAAAGTAGCAAAAAATCAATTAAAATAGCCAGCAGGTATAAATTTATTTTTGTTGGTGTTGGTATTCATCCTTCTGATGTGTATCAATGTAATAAAAAAGATATTTTTGAAATAGAAAAATTGTCAAAAGAGAAAAAAGTTGTGGCAATAGGAGAAATTGGACTTGATTTTTATTACAATAAGGATAATAGAGAAAAACAAACAGAATTTTTTATAACTCAATTAAAAATTGCCTCTGAAAATTCATTACCTGTTATTATCCATCAAAGGGAAAGCAAAGAAGAAATAATTGAAATTTTAGAAAAAATGAATAAAAATTTACCTGAAAAAATTGTTTTTCATTGTTTTGGAGAAGATAATGTTTTTGCTAAATATTGTAAAGAAAAAAATTTCTATATCTCCTTTACAGGGATTATAACTTTTAAAAATGCTAATGGAATAAGAGAAATTGCAAAGGACTTTCCATTAGAAAAAATTATGTCAGAAACGGATAGTCCTTATCTTTCACCGACTCCTTTTAGAGGAAAAAGAAATGAACCATCAAATGTTAGATATATTGTTGAGGAAATTGCCAATCAAAAAAAACAATCCATTGAAGAAGTTTCTAATGTTATTTTTAAAAATTCTGTTACTTTTTTCTCTATCCCATCTTACTGAGATTTAGCGAATAATAGGAATTATGATATTATTTTATTAACTTACCAGGTTTTAATAATTTTATGTCAGTTTTGGTTATTTTTATATATATTGGAGAATATTTTATGGAATTTATTACTTTTGGATGTAAAGTAAATCAATATGAGACACAACTTCTAAAAGAGAATTTTCCTTATATTGATATAATGCCCGATAATGTTTGCGTAATAAATTCTTGTTGTGTTACAAATAAAGTTGAAAAAGAGGTTAAAACAGTTATAAGGAAAAAGTTAAAAAAAGGTAAAAATGTATGGTTAACTGGTTGTTTTGTTAATGAAGAAAAAATCAAATTGTTGTTTCCTTCTATTAAAATTTTTAATAAATTTGAATTTTGTAAAAAAGTAAGAATAATAAAATCATTTAATAATCATACAAGAGGTTTTGTTAAAATTGAAGATGGTTGTGAAAATAATTGTTCCTATTGTATAATCCCTCTTGTCAGAGGAAAAGTTAAATCAAGAGATGAAGAAGAAATTATTGATGAAATTGAGAAATTAACTGAAAATGGTTATAAAGAAATTGTTCTTACTGGAATTGATTTAGGTGCTTATGGAAAAGATAATGGTAAAAAAATTACTACTCTAATTGAAAAAATCTCACAGGTAAAAGATTTGAAAAGGATAAGGTTAAGTTCAATAGAAGCAGTTTATATAAATGAAACACTAATTGACTTTCTTTCTTCTCTTGATATTTTCTGCCCTCATTTTCATATTCCACTTCAAAGCGGTTCTGATAAAATTTTAAGGTTAATGAAAAGAAATTATAACTTATCTCAATATTTAAAAAAAATTGAAGTTATAAAAGAAAAAATTAGAAATGTCACATTTACTACTGATATAATAGTTGGTTTTCCTGGCGAAGAAGAAGATGATTTTAAACAGACATGTAAGGCAATTGGGGAAATTAACTTTTTGAAAGTCCATATTTTCCCTTTTTCACCAAGAGAGGGCACAAAGGCGTATTTTATGGGAAATAAAGTTGATTATAAAGTTAAAAAAGAAAGAGAAAAAGTTCTATCTTATTCAGTTAAAAAAGAAAGAGAAAAAGTTATGAAGAAATTTCTTTTTAGCTCTCTTTCTGTTCTTTTTGAAAAAAAAGAAGAAAATTTATGGACTGGCTATTCAGAAAATTACATTCCATTTTCAGTTATTTCTGATGAAGATATTAAAAATGAAATAGTAAAAGTTATTGGGAAAGAAATTAGAAACGATAAGATTTATGGTATAATTTAAAATATGGGAAAAAATGGAAAAATTTGAAATAGTGAATTTAGTTTCAGGGGTATTACTAATTGTATTAGGATGCTTTTTCACATTTAAACCAAAACTCACATATCAAAAAGAAGGCATCTCTGATATTTTTGCGGTATTTGGAATTATTCTTATGGTTATCGGAGTAGTTTTACTTTTTTCTCCTCTCTTAAATAGATGATGGTCTTCCTGCCATAATAAGGTTAAGTGCTTCACCTCTTGTTCTTAAATCCCTTAAAAATATTCCTCTCATTGCAGATGTAACTATTTTACTTCCTGGTTTTTTAATTCCTCTCATTACCATACATAAATGTTCACCTTCAACAACAACCATAGAACCCTGAGGAGTCAGTACTTTCATTATTGTATCTGCAATTTGATTTGTCATTCTTTCTTGTAGTTGCAGTCGTTTTGTAAAAACATCAACAAGACGAGGTAATTTACTTATACCAACGACTTTTTTACCATCGGGTAAATAAGCAATATGAACTTTACCAAAAAAAGGTAGAAGATGATGTTCACATAAAGAATAAAATGGAATATCTTTCACAAGAACTAATTCATTAAATTCTTCATAGAAAAATTTTCCAATGATTTTTTCCGGGTCCTGTCCCATTCCACTTAAAATTTCTTCATACATTTTTGCAACTCTTTTTGGTGTTTCTTTCAATGAGTTTTTATTTGTATCAATTCCAGCGCCCTCAAGAATCAGTTCCACTCCCTTCTCTATTTTCCTTCTGTCCATCATTTTCTCCTTTTTGTTCCTGCTTTTCAATACCAAGTATTTCATCTATTTCTTCTGATTTTAATGTTTCTTTTTCTAAAAGTGCATTTGCCAATTTATGAAGTTTGTCTAAATTTTCAGTTAAAATGTTAATTGCTTTATTCTCTGCTTCTTCAAGTATCCTTTTAATTTCTTCATCAATTTCTCTTGTTGTAACTTCACTATGTTCCCTCATCTGGACAAGGTCTCTACCAAGAAAAACATTTCCATCATGTCTGAAAATAACAGGACCTAATTTTTCGCTCATACCCCATTCACATACCATCCTTCTTGCTATTTCTGTTGCAACTTTAAGGTCATTTTCACTCCCAGTGAACATTTTCCCAAAAATTAGTTTTTCAGTTGCTCTACCTGCTAATAGTGTACATAAAGAGTTTTTATAATAAATATCCGATTGAATAAATTTATCCTGTTCAGGCAAAATATGAGTAAGTCCTAATGCTCTTCCTCTTGGGATTATTGTAACTTTATGGACAGGATAGACATCTGGTAAACTTTTCTGTAAAAGTGTATGTCCTGCCTCATGATAAGCAATTATTTTTCTTTCTTCATCACTTATTACAAGATTTTTTCTTTCTGTACCCATTAGAACTTTATCTCTTGCTTCTTCAAAATCATTCATATCAATTTTTTCTTTTCCTTTCCTTGCTGCTATTAAAGCAGATTCATTCACTATATTTGCAATATCTGCTCCTGAAAGTCCAGCAGTTGACCTGGCAAGAATTTTAAGGTCAACTGTCTCATCAAGTGGCTTATTTTTTGTATGGACTTTAAAAATTAGTTCTCTTGCTCTTATATCAGGCATATCAACTACAACTGTTCTATCAAATCTACCTGGTCTGGTAAGAGCAGGGTCAAGAACATCTGGTCTATTGGTTGCAGCCATAACTATTATATGTTCATCTGTTTGAAAACCATCCATTTCAACAAGTAATTGATTTAAAGTTTGTTCTCTCTCATCATGTCCTCCGCCAAGCCCGGCAAAACGTTGTCTACCTACTGCATCTATTTCATCAATAAAAATAATACATGGA
>DAOOVW010000040.1 GCA_035370465.1 bacterium
CACTACATATTTGCAGAAACCCGTATGAAATAAGGATTTTTCATTTTTGAGTGGCAACTTGACTTGACAGGTAATATTTTTGTAGTATAGTATACAACACTAATATTTAGTATAAAAAAGAGGAAAAAGAAAATGGAAAAGAAAAGAATAGAAGAAGAGAAAAAGAGGAGATGATATGATAAAACTTTATGTTTCGCAGGAAGGAAATGATAATTGGTCAGGACAAATTCCGTTTTCTAATCAAAATAATAGTGATGGCCCATTTAGAACAATCCAAAGAGCAAAGGAAGAAATCACTAAGCAAAAAGAAAATGGTAAATTAAGACAACCAATTGTTTTTTATATGAAAAGAGGAACTTATTTTCTTGATGAGCCAATTATTTTTAATTCAGATGATAGTGGTACTCCTAAATTTCCTGTTCTTTTTACATCTTTTAAAAATGATAAAGTTGTTATAAGTGGTGGTAAAAAAATAGAGAAATGGAATGAAACCAAAATAAATGGGAAAGAAATTATTGTTTTTAAAGTCCCATTTATTAAAGATGATTTAAGAGAAATTTTTATAAATGGGGAAAAAAGAAACAGAACAAGATTTCCAGAAAAAAAATTTTTATTATATAAAAGAGATAAAATTCCTTCTGATTGGAACAAGGGGGAAGATTTAATTTATTTAAGAGAGGATATTTTAGGAAACATTAAATATATAGAAAATAGTGAATTTATTTTTTTACACTTATGGGTTGATGTTCATCTTCCTGTTAAAGAAGTAGATTATGAAAAAGGGATTGTGAAATTTAAGAAAAAGAGTTTAAGGTATCTTTATGATGGAGATACACCTGCAAGATTTTATATTGAGAATATTTTTGATATAGATCAGAAAGGGTCTTTTTATTTTGATAAAGAAAAAAAAGAAATATATTATATCCCTCTTGAAAATGAAAATATTTTTGAAATAGTTGTTCCTTATCTTGAAAATTTAATTATTTTTGAAGGTAATTACAAAAATAATGAATTTGTGGAATATATCAATTTTAAAAATATTATTTTTTCACATACAAACTTTACACTAGATAAAAATTCTGCTGGAGACATGCAAGCAGGATATGAGATTTCAGGTAGTATAAAAGGGAGTGGTTGTAAAAATATAACTTTTGAAAATTGTAATTTTTCTAAACTTGGAAATTATGCAATTGAATTTAGAGATGGTTGTAAAAATAATGAGATAACAAAATGTAAAATTTTTGAAAATGCAGGAGGTGGAATAAAAATAGGGGAATTTTTAAGAAGCGATGAAGTTGATTTATTAAAAAATGATTATTTAAGACATACATATGGGAATAAAATTGTTAATTGTGAAATTTATAATTGTGGTAAGACATTTCACCAGTGTGTTGGAGTATTAATAGGACAGAGTTACAATAATATTGTTTCAAATTGTAATATCTATAATCTTTATTATTCAGGTATATCAGTTGGCTGGACATGGGGTTATAAAACATCTCTTGCTTACAACAATATAATTGAATACAACCAAATTCACCATATCGGAAAACCAGAAAGAGAAAAAGAAGCATTTTTAAGTGATATGGGGGGAATTTACACTCTTGGGATACAACCCGGAACAATTTTGAGAAAAAATAAAATTTACAATATTTCTGCATATAGATATGGCGGGTGGGGAATATATCTTGATGAAGGAAGTTCAGAAATTATTGTTTATGGGAATATGGTTTTTTATACGACTCATGGTGGATTTCATCAACATTATGGTAAGAACAATTTAATAATAAAAAATATTTTCGCTTTTGGGAAAGAAACACAGATAGTAAGAAGTAAAGAAGAACAACATTTATCTTTTAAATTTGTTGATAATATTGTTTATTGGGAAGAAGGAGAACTTTTAAAAGGAAACTTAAAAGATTTTAATTTTTATTTTGATAAAAACATTTATTGGAATACTTCTAGACAAAAATTCAAATTTGGTGAATTTACATTTGAACAATGGCAAGAGAAAGGGATGGATAAAAATTCAAAAATTGAAGAAGTTGATATATCTTTATTTTTGAAAAAATAATTTTTTTCCAACAGTAGTAATTAAGTTTCCTTCTATTTATTATTAAAATTTTTCCCAGCGAAAAATGGAAAAAATTCCTTGCGCAATATCTTTTTTAAATCCTTTTTTGTTATTTTTAATTTCAATAGGAATTTTTTCATTTGTACAAAGGTCTTCAATTTCAGAAGAATTACCCCAAAATTTTTCTGATGCACTAATAAAAACTGACTTTTCATTTCCATTATTGGTTAAAAACAATAATCTATATTTTCCAGAAATGCCAGTTTGCCATTTAATAGTATTTGTTTCCTCTTTGCTCTCTACTGTTAATTCTGGAAGTCCATTACAATCTTTCACAACTTCAAACAGTAATTCTTCAAAATCTTTGTATTGACTACAATAATATGGTAAACCAATAAAAGTGCCAATCATATAAACTTTCCCTTTTCCAAAATTTTGGCTTATGAAAATAGGATTGTTATTTATATCTCTTGCCAATATAAAAGAACTATTTTTACTAACCAGAGGAGTTAACCATCCACTTGGTTTAAGAGAGAATTTTTTATTTTTAAGAAATACTGCAATTTCTTCCTGGTTAATAATTCTTCTTCCCTCATCACTAATTCCTAATTCCCAAGTAAAATTTCTTTCTTCTCCTGGATAACGATAAAAACCAAGTGAAGTAAATGAATCTGTTTCACCTTCACAAAAAATAGTTCCTCCTGATTGTAAAAATTTCATTAAATGAACAGCAACTTCTGGACGAATAATTAATGACCATGGCATAAATAAAACTTTTAATTTATAAAGAATATCAAGATGATTACTTTCTACAATTTCATAGGGTATATTACAGTTTTCAAGAGATAAAAGATACCCTAATAAATTTTTCCCAGCAAGTTCACTATTTCCATCACTTGCCCAGTTTAAATAGTAATTATCTGGTTCAAATAAAACACCAACTTTGGGATTATCAGGTTGATATGTTTGAAATAAGTCATTATATTTATTGAGCAATTTCCCTGTTTTTTTCATTGCTTTAATTCTTTCTTCTGCTTTTCCATCATTACCTGCAATTCCAAAACCAGATGATTCTCTTCCAAATACCTCATCACGCCAGCACCAGAAAATTACCGCTTTTGCACCACGCCCATATCCATTCCATATCCATCGTTGTTGTAAATCTGCTGGAACTGATAGGTCAACCATATGTCCATTTCTTGCAGAACCACCTTGAAGTTCACTAACCCACATAACTTTTCCTCTTGTTGCTGAACGAATTGCTTCTATCCTAACTCCCAGAATTGATTCATCAAATCTGCCCCAAAGAGGAAAGTGCGAGGAACCAAATCCATCTAATTGGTCTGCCAAAAACCAATCATTTCCTCTACATAATGTTTGTTCAAATCCACCTTCTAAACTCATTATTGATGGCTGTCCACAGTGGGCAGTTATGATATGTTCTTTATCTTCTGACCTTATAGATTCATAACGAAATTTCATATGTTTGGTTGCTCTCCATGTTAAAAACTTTAAGAATTCCATCATTTCAGTATAAGGGCGAGCAGGAAGTTTTCCTGGAAAAACATCTTCCCATTGAGAATATCTACGTTTCCATGCCTTATTTAAGTTTTCTAAACTTTCATAATTTTCTTTTAACCACTCTCTAAAAAGATTTAAGGTGTTTGGACAATAGCAAACATATCCATCTGCCTGGACTGCCCATCTTGTTTCATTCCAACAATCCCAGCCAATAAGATTTTTCACCCCTGCATACCGTTTTGCTATCGTTTTTAAAAAATTTTCCATTAACTCTTGAACTTTAAGATGGTCAGTACAACCACCAGGAGTAAGGCCAACATTACATTCAATTCTAAGACTGGAAATAACATTATTTCCCATATGGTCTATCATATATGAATCAGGAATAATACGATGAATCCAGAAAGGATGAATTTCTGCAATTGTGCTAATAATTACATTTAGTCCTTTTTTTTCACCTTCAGAAATAAGTTCATCATAATCATCAAATTTAAAAATACCCATTTTGGGTTCTATCCATCCCCAGCAAGCCCAAAGTTGAATAGTATTAAAGCCAGAATCACGAATTTTACTCAAATCTTCCTTCCAGAATTTTTTTTCTGGAAATGGTGGCCTATAATATTGAACACCTAATATCATAAATTTCTCCTTTTTAATTGTGAGGTACTGCTAAAGTTTTGGTTATTTTCAATTGAAACAAAATTTATATTTTTAATTTCATATAGATATTGTAAAATATAGTTTTAGAAAGTCAAATTTTTGTAGAAACTATTTTTTGATTATAATTTACTCAGAAAGAGGAATATAATTTGTAACGATGGCAAAAAAGATATGAATTATAGGGTTATTGGACAATAGAAAGCTAACAGGAAGAAGGGATTGCTGGTAGATGAGGAAATTATTCTTGAGGGACAAATTACTCAACAGAAATATCCTGAAAAATTAAGGATAATAACATATTATGATGATGAACATGATAAAATTTATCAGTTTTTGACAAACAATTTCTACCGCTTTTTATCAAGAGAATGAATAGAAGAGAAAAAGATATGGGGAAAAAATGTTAAAAAAGATATTAACCAGGTTGGTATTTGGCTTGTTTTTATTATGTTTTGCAGGGAACGTATTGGGATTAGAGATGAAAAAATATATCTATACAGAGGACTTTGAAGAAAAAGATCCTGTGAAGTTTTGGACAAGCAATGGAAAGTATACAATAAATTTTAAGGGATTAACAGATGAAAAAGCATTTTCAGGCAAGCAGAGTTTTAAATTAGATATAACCTTTGAAGAAGGGAACTTTTTTTACTGGTGTATTCCTGTAAAAGTTCCAGCAGAAGGGGAATTAAAATTTTCAGGTAGCATACTTTTAGGAGAAGAAACAACAGGCAGTGCTGGATTAGGAGTAAATGTAATTTTCCCACCTACTTGGTATTCTAGTTGTGGTAGTTTTGATACTTATGGGACAACAAAAGGCGAATGGAAACTAATAGAAGGTGACTTAGTGAAATATGGTAAAGAGACTGCTGAGGGAG
This sequence comes from bacterium, assembly GCA_035370465.1. NCBI lineage: Bacteria > bacterium. The sequence continues at coordinate 5,131 of DAOOVW010000040.1, forward strand.
TGTTTAAGCAACATGTTTGGTGGGTAAGTGGGAAAGATGTAGGCGTTTATGTTGATAGAGTAGGAATTTTTCTATATGGTAGTTCAGGCAAGAGAGTAGTTGTTTATGTAGACGATATAAAAATAGAAGGAGAAGTTCCAACAGAAGAATCATATAAACAAGAGATAGAGAGAAGGTGGTCAGTTGTAAAAACGAGATTTGATGAGAAGAAAATATCTGATTGGGAAAAAATATTGGTAGAAAGTCAGCAAGAGATATCTACATTTACCTCTCTTACTCCAGAGGCAGAGGTAATAAAAAAAGATGTAGAAGAAAAGATAAATATTTTGAAGAAAGAAATAGAGGAAATAAAAAAAAGAGGATATATCAATAAGCCAGAGGTAGATGAAATGAATCTTTCATTAACACAACTAAAAGATACTATTAAAACCATAAAGAGTATTTCAGAAAGAGAAATAAAACAAAGGGGATGTCTTATTTATATTATCTCCCCAATTAGTGGACAGAAGATATTACCCAAAGATACATTTATTCCTGGTAATATATCTGATGAGATACAATTAGTAGCAACGCCTGGAGAATATGAGTCAGGGAGTTTTGTAATACATTCACTTTCTAACATAACATCTTTGAAAGTAGAAGTTGAAGATTTAAAAGGAGAAAAAGGAATTATATCTTCTGAAAATATAGACATAAAGTTGGTAAAATGTTGGTATCAATCAGGGACTGCATGGAGTAGTATAATTCAGGAAAAAAATAACAGAGTATTAGTTCCAGAATTATTGCTTAATGATGATAATTTAATAAAAATTGACTATGAAAATGAAAAAAATTATCTAAAACTAAATTTTCCAGAAGGCGAGAAATATATTTGGATAAGCGATCCAGATGAACCTGAAGGAAATCAAGCCAAAATTTTATCTATAAATGATTATCCAGTAAAAGATAGTTCTGTTCTTTTGCCAGTGAATATACCCGAAAAGACAAACAAACAATTCTGGTTAACAATAAAAGTCCCTTCTGATACAAAGGATGGGATATATACAGGAACAATAAAACTATCAGATACAAAAGGAGAAATAGGGGAAATTATATTAAGAGTAAAAGTTCTGCCATTTATTCTTGCATCTCCCAAAACATATTATGATATAAACGAAGATTTTATTTCAAGTATTTATTATCGTGGAGTTCTACATAAAGATTATCCGGAAGGGACAATATCATCGGAATATAAAAGTAAAGAACAATTAAAGGCAGAACTAAAAGATATGTATGAACATGGGATAACAAATCCTATTTGTTATCAAGGTTCTGATGAAAAATTTTTAGGAGAGTACTTAAAAATAAGGCAGGAAGTAGGGATAGTTAACCAAATTCTTTATTCTATTATAAGTGCTAATTGTCCACCATCTGCTATAAAAAAAATCATAGAATTTGTTAAAGAATATGGAATAGAAGAAGTTTATTTTTATGGTATTGATGAGGCATCAGGAGAAATGTTATCAGCCCAGAGGCCTGCATGGGAAGCAATACACGGGGCAGGAGGTAAAGTATTTGTTGCTGGCTATAAAGGAGATAATTTTGCTTTAATGGGAGATATACAGGATTTATTTGTTCGTGCTGGTTATCCATCAAGAGAAGAAGCAGAAAAGTGGCATGCAGTTGGGCATAAAATTTGGTGTTATGCCCATCCGCAAGCAGGTCCAGAGAATCCAGAGGTATGGAGAAGAAATTTTGGTCTTGTTCTATGGAAAAGCAATTATGATGGAGCAGCGACGTATGCTTATCAGCATTCTTTTGGGAATATCTGGAATGATTTTGACCATCCTACATATAGAGACCATAATTTTACTTATCCAACAGTAAACGGGGTAATAGATACAATTGCATTAGAAGGTTATAGGGAAGGACAAGATGATATAAGATATGGAACAACTTTAAAAATAGAAATAGAAAAAGGGAAAAAATCAAAAAATCAAAAAATAAAAAGTATAGCACTTGAGGCAGAAAAATATTTAGAAGAAATAGATGTGGAGAGAGGGGATTTAGAAACTATTCGTTTAGAGATGATTAACTACATACTAAAATTAACAGATAGGTATGAAAAGCAAAGATAATTTTGATAGAACCACATATAAAGAGGAAAAAAAATGAGAAAATTTGATTATAATAAAATTAAAAATCCAGTAATGAAAGATAAAGAAGTCAATTTGAGGGACCCAGCATGTTATTTAAAAGATGGTATAATTTATGTTTTTTTTACAATTCATAATTTAAAAGATGATACTGTCTGTATTGGGATGACAAAAACATATGATTTTATTGAATTTGATAAAATAAGAAGTATTTCTCCAATTGGTTATGCTTCTCCTGGAAATATTATAAAGGTAGAAAATAAATGGTTTCTTTGTTATCAGCAATATAAGGAATTTCCACATTACCTTTGTTATTCCTGGACTTACGACTTTGAAAATTTTTCTCCACCTAAAAAATTTTTTAATACAGATAAAACAAATAAATGGAATGAAGATGGAAGAACAATAGACCCTTATATTGTTGAAAATAATGGAGTTTATTATTGTTTTTATGTTGGTTCAAATAGATGGTTAAAAGGTAATGGTTATAATATGATAGGGATGGCAAAAAGTTATGATTTTGAAAATTGGCAAGATGTATCAAAAGAAAAACCAGTTATTGGAGTAAATTATGATTGGGAAAAACCAGATGGAAATGAAAATAATTGTGTAATTAAAGTAGGAGAAAAATGGGTTATGTTATATTCTGCTTCATTAACATATCAAAAAATTGCCTATGCTGAAAGTTATGACCTTTTGAACTGGAATAAAAGATGTTTGTGTGATGTACCTATTATAAAAGAAAGTGAATTAAGATTTGGCGCTCCTTTTATAATTGAAGGGCTATCAAAAAATAGTGAATATTATATGATTTATATGGGTGAAGATAAGAATAATAGAACAAGTTTTATTCTTCTAAAAAGTTATGACCTGATTCACTGGTCTTAAATTATTTCATTCAAATTCCCATTAGAGGAAAAGGGGGGCTTATTTATGTTCCTGAATTTGACAATAATGGGTTTTCATATACAATTATTTATATGGGAGTAAAAAAATATCTTGCAATTGACTTGGGTGCAGAATCAGGTAGAGGTATTGTTGGGGAATTTAATGGAGAGAAAATAAAAATCAAAGAAATTCATAGATTTCCTACTTATAATACAAATGTTTTTTCTCATATTTTCTGGGATGTCTTAAAAATATTTGATGAAATAAAGATTATTTTAAAAAAAACGAAAGAGGAGGGAGAAATAAGTGGAGTTGGGGTGACAACATGGGGAGTGGATTGTGCATATATTGGAGGAGGAAATCTCTTACTATCAAATCCATTTCATTATAGAGATAGCAGAACAGATGGAATTATGGAGGAAGTTTTTAGTATTATTCCAAAAGAAGAAATTTTTGAAAAAACAGGAATTCAATTTATGCCTATAAATACTCTTTATCAACTATATTCTACAAAAAAGGAATTTCCATATATAATTAACTCAACTGAAAAATTATTATTTATGCCTGACCTTTTTAACTTCTTTCTTACAGGAAAGAAATTTTCAGAATATACAATTGCAACAACTTCTCAAATGTATAATTCTTTATTAGAAGGACAGGATAAAGCGCCACGAGGAAACTGGGCTTATGATATTATTGAGAAATTGAATATACCAGTTAGCATTCTGCCAGAAGTAATTTCGCCAGGAACATTTTTGGGTAAAATGGAAAAGGGTATTTCAGAAGAAATTGGATTGGAAGATATAAATATTTATGCAGTTTGTTCTCATGACACATCTTCTGCTGTTGTTTCTATTCCTGCAAAAGAAGAAAAATATGCTTATATTTCTTCTGGAACATGGTCTCTTTTAGGAGTTGAACTATTTCAACCAATAATAAATGATAAAAGTTTTAATTACAATTTTACAAATGAAGGAGGTTTTGGTGGGAGTATTACATTTCTCAAAAACATTATGGGATTATGGATTTTACAGGAATGCAGAAGATATTGGGAAAAAGAAGGTAATTACTATGACTATCCAACTTTAACTGAAATTGCTATAAATTCACAGCCATTTTATTCATTTATTGATGTTAATGATGGGGTATTTTTATTCCCTGGTAATATGCCAGAGAAAATAAAGGAATATTGTAAAAAAACAGGACAGAAAATACCAGAGGAAATTGGACAAATTGTTCGTGTTATTCTTGAAAGTTTGGCATTAGAATATAGATATAACATTGAAAATCTTGAACAAATAATAGAAGAAAAAATAGATGTGGTACATATTGTTGGAGGAGGAAGCCAAAATAAACTATTATCTCAATTTTCTGCCTCATCAATGAAAAAAATTGTTATAACAGGCCCATCAGAAGCAACAGGTATCGGCAATTTACTTGTTCAAGCAATAGGGGATAATGAAATATCAGATGTTTCGCAGTTAAGAGAAATTGTAAGAAACTCATTTCCTCTGATTGTTTTTCAACCAAGAGATACTTCAAATTGGGAAGAAAGTTATGAGAAATATAAAAAATTGAAGGAGTTTCATGATGGATTGTAATTTCCTTTCTGACTCTTTAATTACCTATCTTGAAAAAATATCATCTAAAACATCAATTCCTGGTGGTGGAAGTGTTGTATCTCTCGTTTCCTCTTTAAGTTGTTCACTTCTTGATATGGTTTTGAATTACACTATTGGAAAAGAAAAATATAAAAAATATGAAAATAAGTTCATTGATATTAAAAACAAAAATCAAAAGATTAAAAAGGTTCTTTATTCTTATATTGAAGAAGATAGCAAAATTTATAAAAAAATAAAAGAAAACTCAAAAAATGAGGAGAAACAGCAAATTTATCTTGAAAAATCAATTCAAATGCATAATGAAATATGTAATTATATGGCTGATTTAATTGCCTTTTCCTTTTTTGTTGCAAAATATGGAAACAAACACTTAATTTCTGATTCAGGAATTGTTGCTATTCTATCTCTTTCATCTTTTAAAGGTGCAAAACTAAATATTTTGATAAATATTAAGTATATTGATGAAAATGGTAAGAATAAATATCTGCCACTTATGAAGATATTGAATAAGAAAGAAAAAGAACTTGAAAAAAAGGTAGAGATAATTTATAACTATGCAGTCGAAAAAATAGGAGTTCAAAATGGGAGATATTATAGATGGAAATAAAATTGCACAAAGAATAACAGATAATACAAAAAAAGAAATAGAGGAATTAAAAGAAAAAGGAATTTATCCAAAACTTGTTGCAGTTAGTGTTGGTGAAAATCCGGCAAGTTCTGTTTATATAAAACAACAGAAAAAAAATTGTGAAAAAATAGGGATTGAATATGAGTTAAAAAAATTACCTGAAAGTTATAATGAAAATCAGATAATATCTTTTATTGAAGAACTTAATTTGGACAATAAGATTACAGGGATAATTTTGCAACTACCTTTACCTTCTGGCATAGATGTAAAAAATATCCAATCAAAAATCTCACCAATAAAAGATGTTGAAGGAGTAAATCCAGTAAATCTTGGATGGATTATTTATGGCAAACCGTTTCTTGCACCTTGTACTGCACTTGCAGTAAAAAAAATTATTGATTCTTTAAACATTGACCTTTATGGAAAAGAAGTTGTTATGGTTGGTCATAGTGATATTGTTGGGAAACCAGTTGCTTTACTTCTTGTAAATGAATTTGCAACAACCTGTATCTGTCATATTGGAACATCGGATAAAGGTAACCTTGAGACGCATATAAGGAGAGCAGAAATTTTAATTGTTGCAGTTGGGAAGGCAAATCTTATACCTGGTGATTGGGTAAAAGAAGGAAGTATTGTGATAGATATTGGAATAAACAGAGTAGGAGACAGAATTGTTGGGGATGTTGAATATGAAAAGGCAAAAGAAAAGGCATCCTTAATTACTCCTGTTCCAGGAGGAGTTGGTCCAGTTACAACTGCAATTCTTTTAAGAAATATTGTTATGGCAGCAAAGAGTACTGTTAACCTACGAAGTTAACAAGTGCTTGAATATCAATGACTTACGATAAATAAGAACTATTTCCGATAAATGAAAAAGTAGAAAGTAGCAAAAGAAAAATAAAGAAAAAGCAAAAGGGGAAAACCCCCTCACCCCGACCTCTCCCCATCGGGGAGAGGAGAGAAAGAGGGAATGTATTTCCTTCTCCCCTTTGCCCGTCCGCCGTCTTTCCGCCAAAAATCGCAGAGGATTCGCAATGTTTTGTGGCGAATTTTGTGGTGGAGGGGAGAAGGCTCGCCCGTAGTGTATACGCCCAAGGGATTTAAGGTGAGGGGAAAGGTTTTTACTGTATGTATAAACTCAAATGGGTATAAAACTTATTTTCTTCTTATAATGTTTATATAGGCGTTAGGGTATAGCATCTACCTTTGTTAAAAAACCCTGTTGCTGTGATGAATATATGATATAATAAACTTACTTAGTGCCTAATTATGGCGGAATTTGGGATTTTCAGAAAATACAAAATAAAATCAGCAGGTCTTTATGGAAGTTGTGCAAAAAGAGAACAAATATTAAATTCTGATGTGATATATGAGTAAGAACTGAAAACATATCGGAAAAAATAAAAAATGATTATTTTAATTATTGGGTTAATTATTGGGTTAATTATTATAGCAGTGGAAATTTATTTTGTTGTAAAAGCAAAAAGAAAAGAAAATATGGCGGAAGAGAAAAAGAAAAAAATTGAAGAAACTGCTGAAATAATAAAAAATAAAGCAATATCAGAAGCAGAAGAAAAATTAAAAGGAGCGAATGAAAAACTTGAAAATATAAAAAGGGAAATGGCGGAAATACAACAGGAAAAAAATAGATCCAAAAAAGAAAGAGAAACAATTGAAAAAATAAAGGAGGAATTAAAAGAAGAGAAAAAGAGTTTAAATAAAAAAGAGTTTATTCTGATACAAAAAGAATATGAATTAGAGAAAAAAGAACAAGATTTGAGCTTTCAAAAGAAAATGAATGATGAAGAATTTATACGACAAGAAGAAAATCTTAATAAACTAAGAGCTCGTATAAAAGAAGAATCTTTAAAGGTAGATGAGACAAAAGCAGAGATTCGCGAGAAAATAATGCTATTACAAGAACAAGAGAAAAGTTTAGCGATGAAAGATAAAGAGAGTAAAAAAATAGAAGAAAATTTGAGGGAACAACAGAGAGAATTGATAAAAAGAGAAAAATGGGTAATTTCTAAAGAAAAAGAATTAAATGAAAAAATAGGAGAATACGAAAAAAAGTTAGAAGAAATAGCAGAAATTTCAAAAAAAGATGCTATTGACATACTTTTGAAAAAAATGGAAAATGAAGCCCAAAAAGAGTTTTTGGAAAAAGGGAAATTAAGAAGTTGGGATGATTTTTTAAAATAAAAGGGATTAAAAAAAATGCAATTAGACGAAAAATTAAAAAACCTATTTCCAAATTTAGTAGTTAACAAAAAACTTGCTTTGACAAAAGAAGTAAGTAGATTACCAAGATTTATTAGCGAATATTTGATAACGAAATTTTTGGAAAATGACAAATTAAATACAGAAAAACTTTATAATTTTTTAAAAGAGCATTATATATCTCCTGAAGAAAGAAACGATGCTTTACATCAATTAAGAAAAGAAGGGATAAAAATAATTATGGATGAATTTTATGTAGAAATGAAAGTTTCAGGAGGTATTGCTTCAGAAATTATTCCCGGTTTACACATTCCCTCTTTTCAAATAAATAATGCGTGGGTTAAAGAAGAAGTTCTTGATAATAACAGAGATTTATTAAGAGGTGGAATGTGGGGACTTGGGAAAATAGAATTATCCAGAAACATTTTGCTAATAACACATTCAATTGATACTCTGTCTTTTCCATATAATTTTAAAAATATATTTTTAGAAATTTTTATTCAAAAACTTGAAGAATGTGGATTTGAAATAATAACAACAAGTAATAAAGACCCACTTTTTATTTCAAATTATAGAAAAATTTTTCAACAAATAGAAGAAACAGGAAAAAATTCTTTTAAAATTGATGATATACCAGATGAAATAATAATAAGAATTGGACAAGAATTGTTAGCAAATTATATATTTAAACCATTTATAGTATATCAACGAAATGAGAAAGTTTTATCTTTACAAATTCAATATTATTCAATGGCAGAAAAAAGATGGAAACTTTTTGAGAATAAAGAAGGGAAAGTAAATACTATTGTAGAAGAAGAAATAAAAGAATTTATAATTGAGTCAGTAGTCAAGTTTATTGAAAAAGAAAAAATAACTCCGGGATTCTATATTACTTTGACAGAATTTACTCCTTATCAAATTTCTTCTATATCTGTCAATCCAATAATTTCAAATAGAAAAGAATTTTCAATTGAAGATTGGAAAGACATAATTATCCGGTCAATTGGTTTAGAGCCAAAAAACTATTCACCTAAACAAAAACTATTGGTTTTAACAAGATTAATTCCACTTATTGAAGCCAATGTTAATTTAATAGAATTTGGGCCAAAAGCAACAGGAAAAACATATATTTATAGGAACTCTTCAATATATACGAGAATTTTTGCAGGTGGAAAAGTTAGTCCAGCCCAGATATTTTATCACGGGACATATAAAACTATTGGGGAAATTGTAAGAAGAGATTGTATTATTTTTGATGAACTTTCAAAAGTCATTTTACCAGAAGAAATGATAAGCAAATTAAAGGATTATATGGTTGATGGATTTTTTGAAAGGTTGGGATTAAAAAGAGCACATAGTGAATGCAGTTTAGTATTTATAGATAATGTAGCAGCGAATAACATTGACAATTTAATTAATGAAGATATCCATCCTATAATCAGGGACACTGCTTTTTTAGATAGAATTCATGCTTTTATTCAAGGATGGGAATTACCTAAAATTTTGACCTCTGATGAACATCTTGCCCAAGGATTTGGATTTACTTCTGATGTATTATGTGAATTTTTTCATCAAATGAAAACTAAAAATTTCATAGAAATTATTGATGAAAAAATTAAACTCATTGGGGAAACTATAACCATTAGAGATGAAAAAGCAATTAAAAAAATAAGTGCAGGACTACTTAAAATTTTATTCCCTGATAAGAATATCAATAATGAAGAATTATTAGAAATAGTAGAATTTGCTATTGAATTAAGACAAAATGTAAATAAACTTCTTTATAAATTATTACCATTTGAATTTTCCTATAGAAATATTAAATGTCAACTCAAATAATTTTATTTGAACCGCTCTTAATGGCATATGTTAACCTACGAAGTTAACAAGTGCCTGAATATCAATGACTTACGATAAATAAGAACTATTTCCGATAAATGAAAAAGTAGAAAGTAGCAAAAGAAAAATAAAGAAAAAGCAAAAGGGGAAAACCCCC
>DAOOVW010000041.1 GCA_035370465.1 bacterium
TTCATTTATAAAGAGAAAAAGATGGCTTCTTCCTTATTCAGTTAAAAAATAATTTGACAAGTCAAGTTCGCCATTTAACAATTTCTGACATTTAACCCCTAACTTCTCATAAATCAAGTAACCCTAAAATCCCGTTTTCTTATAACTATGGAGAATAGAAAATTATCAAAAACAAAAAGTAGTGTAGATTTAGAATTGTGAATTTGAATAATAGATGTATTTATATTATAACTATGAAAAAATTTAAAGAATTCACATTTTGAAATGGGGTAATACTATTTTTACATTAAAGGTGTAATAAAAATCAGAGCCCTCACCCCTTCCCCTCTGGGCGTAGTCCACAGGCTCGCCCGTTGGGCTATGCCCAGAGGGAGCCGTAGCAAAAAGCGAGGATCCAACGGGCGAGCCTCTCCCCTCCGCCACATTCGCCTATCATTGCGAATCCGCTGCGATTTTTGGCGGAAAGATTGGCGGACAGACTAAGGGGAGAAGGGAAAAAACTTTCTGACGCTAATACATTATAAGGATTTTATGATATAATACACTCGCTTAATGCCTAATTTTGGCGGAATTTGAGATAAAGATTAGAGTTTTTGTTTCTTGGAAAATTTTTTATAGATATTTTTTATACATCAATACCAAAGCCTTTTCTTATTAAAATTCCTATAAGAAAATTTATAACTGCAATACTCAAACTTAAAGATGCCATCTCAAAAAATCTCTTTTTAAAAGAAACTTCTTTTGCAACTGAAACATAGAAAGTGAAAACAAGTATAACAATAAGAGCATTTACCATAACAAAACCTAAACATAAAAAAACATTTTTAAAAACAAGATATGGTAGAAGTAAAAAAAGGACAGTTATAATATATGCAATTCCTGTGTACATTGACGATTTTAAAGGATTTTTCTCCCCTTCTTCTTGTTTTGCTGATAAATAGCCAGAAGCAGCCATTGACATAGCAGCAGCAATTCCTGTTATAAATCCAACAATAACTATCAATTTTGTTTTCTGTAAGGCAAATGTAAAACCAGCAAGAGCCCCTGTTAACTCAACAAGGGCATCATTTAGGCCCAGAACAATTGAACTTACATATTTTAATTTTTCCTCATCTAAAAGGGATATAATTTCTTTCTCGTGTTTGTTTTCATCTTTAAGTATCCATTCTACTCCTGATATTACTTTTGTTATTTTTTCATATTCTTTTTGTGCAAATTCTTCCCCTGTCTCCATCAATTTTAAGGAAAATGTAAGTCCAAACATTCTTGATAGAAATACATAAAAATAAAATTTAAGTTTATTTTGTTTTACATCAGTTTTAGTTATTTTCTTAAAGACCTCATAGTGTTTTAGTTCTTCTTCCCCAATATCTTCAAGAATTTTTTTATTCTTTTCATCTTTTATAAGAGATGCAAGTTTTTTATAAATAAAATGCTCTGTTAATTCATTTTTCTGTGCTTTCAAAATTTTCTTTTTTATTTCTTTATCTTCCATTTTTATTTCCTTTCTTCAATTATACAATAAAACAGAAAAAAATTAAGGCAGAATAATAAAAGTTGACAGGAAAGAAATATGGAAGTATAACAGGTAAATAGATAAAAAAATCCCACCATTATTTGATTGTTTTTAAATTTATATTGATATACTGAATAGGAATTATAAAATGGCACATCAACGAAAAAGAAAAATTGAAAAGGGTTTAGTAGATGGTGAACTTTCCCATTCAATATGGAAATTAGCAGGTCCCATGATGATAGCAGGAGCATTGCATGACCTTTTTTCTATGGTTGACCTGTTTTTTGTTGGAAAGTTAGGACATATTGAGGTGGCTGCACTTGCAATTGCAGGGACAACTATGTCTGTTCTGATGATGCTGGTTCAAGGCATTGCAGTTGGAACAATGGTACTTATAGCTCATTTTACAGGAGAAAAAAACTATGAGATGAGTGATAATGTGTTAGGACAGACATTTATCTGGAGTCTTATTGGTGCATCTATAATGTTGCCTGTTTCTTTTTTTCTTGTAGAGCCAATCCTAAAACTTTTTGGTGCAACAGGAAATATTCTGGTTTATGCTGCTGACTACTTACGAATAAATTTTAATTATTCTCTTGTTATTTTTCTTTTTGTTGGAATAAGTAATGCTTTACAGGGTTCAGGAGATGCGAGAACACCTTTATACGCACTTGTAATAGGTAATGTTCTTAATATAATTTTAGACCCTTTATATATTATGGGTTATGGTCCCTTTCCTGCATTGGGAGTTGCTGGTTCTGCTGTTGCAACAGTTTTAACAAGAGGAGTTGGTATTATATATCTTTTTATCCATCTTCTTTTTGGGCATTCTACAATTCATTTTAAAATAAAATATCTTAAACCAATTCCGTTTCTTATGAAAAGAATTGTAAGTATCGGATTTTTTGCTTCACTTCAGGCGTTAATCCGTGAAATTTCTTTTCTCTTTTTAATGCGTCTTGTCACATCCTTTGGTGCTGTTACTCTTGCTGCTTATGGAATTGGTTCTCGACTGAGGTCTTTCATAATGGTACCTGGTTTTGGATTTGCAAGTGCTGCTGCTGTTCTTGTGGGACAAAATTTAGGAGCAAAAAAACCGAAGAGAGCAGAAAAAGCGGCATGGCGTGCGCTTAGATACTATGAATTTCTACTTACACCAATAGTTATAATTTTCTTGTTTTTTGCTCCCACATTGGTAGGATTTTTTAATAATAACAAAGAAGTAATTACTATTGGCAGTTCTTTTTTAAGGTATTTAGCAATTACTTTCCCTTTTCTTGCTTTTTCACTTGTTTTTTCACAGGCAATGAATGGTGCTGGTGATACAAGAACACCAACTATTATAAATGCAATTGGTCAACTTATTTTTAGAATACCTTTTGCATATTTTTGTGCATTGGTTCTCGGATTGGGTTATAAAGGAATATGGTTAGGTATAAATGCTTCTGATATTGTGCAAGGTATTGGAATGACGATGGTTTTTCGCTCTGGACACTGGAAAAAAGCATTTGCGAGACACAAAAACAAATTACTGAAAGATGATAGACAAATGGCAACTTCCCTATTAGATACTGAAACCTCTTCTCTTAACTAAAACAAAATTCTTTAACACTATTTCCTTATTTTATAGAAGTATAATATCTGCTAATAAGAAAACAAATAGCTCCGGTGGTAGGATTCGAACCTACAACCTTGCGGTTAACAGCCGCTTGCTCTACCATTGAGCTACACCGGAATTTTCAATTTTTAACTTTTTAACTGTCAATAAAATATTGTTTTTCAACCTTGCTCTACTCCGCCATAAATTTCGCCACACAACATGGCGAATCCGACGCGCTTTCTGGCGGACATGGCGGACTTCACTTCGTTTCGCGTTGAGCTACACCGGAATTCGTAAATAATAATATCAGAAAACATTAGATTTGTAAATTATTTTTTACAGGTTGAACAATTTGAAGAAGAACAACCTGCACATGATGAAGAACTTGAAGAAGTTACTACCTGTTTTTCTTCATTTGCCTTTCTTTTATATTCTTCACTTCTATATTCTGTTGTATAAAAACCAGCACCTTTATATATAACTCCACCACCAAGTCCTATCAGCCGTTTAACTTTTTTTTCCTTACATTCAGGGCATACTTCTACAGGTGGTTCTGTCATTTTTTGGAATTTTTCAAATCTATATCCACACTTTTCGCATTCATATTCATAAGTAGGCATTTTTCTCCTCCTGTTTTTCTTTAACTAATTAAAATACCGAAAAATTTCAAAAATGTAAATATCTAAATTTATGAATATTTTTATAGTGTTTCTTTGAAAAATTTTAATGTTGTTTCTAAAACATCTTTTTCTGTTTTTTCAATAACAAAAGTATGTCGTCCTTTTTCAAAAATCACAAGTTCTGAAAACCCTGCATTATAATGAAAATTTTCAAAGTATGCGAAAGGATGTGTTAAGGATAAAACTGTATCATCTTTACAATGAATAATTAAAACATTTCCTTTAAATTGTTTTGCAAACTCCAATGGTTTTATATGCTTTAAACTTTCTACAAAGTCCTTGCTTATAGAAAGTCCTGTCCCTGTGAGATAACCTTCCCCTTTTTCTTCTAATTGTTTTTTTAGTTTTCTTGTTAGTTGTCTTGATATAACTGATGGATAAGCAAGTCCTGACCATAAACAAAGTGATTTTATATTCAATTTCGATGCAGTATAAACTGCTGTAACACTTCCTAATGAAAGTCCAAGAACTCCAATTCTATTCCTGTCAATTTCTTTTAAGTTTTTTAAGTAATTTACTGCATTTTCCCCATCTTTCATTTCTGTTAAAAGTGTCTTATCAACAAATTCTCCTTCACTATCTCCTGAACCCATAAAATCAAATCTTAAAACAGATATTCCTTCTTTACAGAGAAATCTTGCAAGATGAGTAAAAATAAAATGACTCTCTGCTTTTTGTCCTGAAAAACCATGAAATAAAACAATTCCCGGGGATTTCTTTTTATTACTTAAATGCAAGACCCCAAATAATTTTTTCCCTTCGCTTTCAAATGTTATTTGTTTTTCCAATTTTTATCCTTTTTAAAAATTTTCTATAAAATTTATTATATCTTTAATTTCTATTTGCTCAAAGCACAATTTTTCTTTGCAATTTTTCATTTTTTCTTTGCTACATGGATTACAGCCAACTTCTCTGAAAATTATTTTTACTTTTTTCCCTCTCGGTCCCCAGATAAAAGGAGAAGTTGGGCCAAATATAGCAATTGTTTTAACTCCTGATGCAGCAAAAAGATGTGTAATACCTGAATCGTTTCCTATATAAATTTTTGTTGTCTTCACAATATCAACAATATCCTGAAGAAAAGATGTTTTTAAAATTTTTTCCTGTCCTATTTTATTGTTCCACCATTGAAATTGGTCAAATTCAGCAGGACCAAGAATAACTTTAAATTCTTTATCCTTTATCTTTTTTATAATCTCAAAAAAATTTTCTTTTTTGTAATTTTTGTGAGAACAACCACTACCAGGATGAATTACTATTATATTTTCTTCTTTATTTTCTATTTTCAAAAAAGGATATTTTTCAATTTCTGTGGGAAAATTTCTAACAGGTAAAAGAAGATAGTCAATTATATGCATTTTTAAATGTTCATTTTTTACTGGATGAAATAAAATTTCACCTTTAAAAATCTTTCTGAGTGTTTTTCCTTGAAGTGTTTTTTCATCTTCATAAAAAATTATTAAATCAAAATTGTTCAAAAATTCTGATAATAATTGATTTCTCTCACCAGAAAAAAGAGGAAGAAAAAAGGTGTTATCAAAAGAGTAAAATCCATTAATATCTGAATAAATTTCAAAAAAATTTTTATATATTCCTTTACCTGCTAAATAAACACAAAAATTATTTTTTTTAAGTGATTGGACAACAGGTAATGTAAGAATTAAATCTCCAAAAGAACCTTCCCTTATTATTAAAACATTTCTCATTTTTAATTTCAAATAATATTGACAATTTTTATCTGTAAGGTATAATATTTCTGCTTTCTCTCTGCTTGTGAATGCAGGTAAGTAGCATGGCTTTCGGGCGCCGGCGCGATTCGGCGCCCTTTTTTTTTATCCTCAATGACAAAAACTTGATATAATAAAAATAAGCCCGTGTAGTTCAGTGGTAGAACGGCTCATTCGTAATGAGCAAGTCAGGGGTTCAAGTCCCCTCGCGGGCTTATGTCTTATTTTTAAGAATTGAATTTGTAAATAACAAGACCTGATGGAACTTTTGGATAGAAATAAGTTGATTTTTGAGGCATAACTTCTCCACAAAAACATATTTTAAGAAACTGCTCTTTTTTAATTGGGTTTAAAAAAAATATAATACCTTTTCTCCTTTTTTCTCTCTCCTTTATTAAATATTCTGGCGAAATATGAAAGAAAAATTCATTATTTTTTATTTCAAAAATTTCAGGAAATATAAACTCATGAAGTATAACTGTATCTAATTCAGACCAGTTTTCACTATGTTTTTCTGCAATTTTTCCAATTACATCTTTACTTTTTAATATTAAAACAAAAAATTCTCCATTATCATAAACACCAAAACAATGACTATCCTGAAATTGCTCCATTTTCTCTTTCATCTCAAAAAGTGAAGGAACTTTTTGAATTTCAAAAAATTTTTCAATTAGTTGTTTTTTCTTGAAAAAAGGAATATCTTCAATTACATATCTATGAGTTGGTAAAATTAAAAGGCCAGGGGATTTTATATTAACAAGAAATACAAGAACCTTACCTGCTGATGGGGTAGGGTTATCAAGATAAAAATGAAGCGCTGCATTATATCTGTGATGTCCATCGGCAATAATAAGTTTTTTATCTTTAAAGATGTTTTTAATTATTTCAGTTTTATTTTTATCTTTTATTTTACCAAAAGAAAAAATTTCATTATTTATAGTACCTTTAATTTCACCATTTAATTTCTTTATTTCATTTTCAAAAATAAAATTATTATCCTGATATAACATAAAAACAGGGCTGAAATTTGCTCTACATTTTTCTATAAGTTTATATCTATTAACTTTATACTTTTCAAAAATTCTTTCATGGGGAATAATATTGCCTTTTTCAAATGTTTCAAGTTTAAGTAAAGCAAAAACCCCATTTCTTTCCATCTGTTTATTGTCCACTAAAAAAGTGTGTTTCATAAAGTAAAAACAATCACTTTCATCTTCAATAATTATTTTTTCTTTTATCCATTTATTAAATTTTTGAAAAACTTCCTGGGGATTTTCATTTTTTGATATTAAATTTATAACATTGTAAGGAGATAATAGTTTAAGTTTTTTTTCATATTCACTATCAATAACATCCCATGGAGGAGATATAACATTACTTATATTCCCAACTTTCTCTAAATTATATGTATAACCTTTTAAAGGACTTATTTCTACCATTTTTTCTCCATATCTTTCTAATTCTGTCTCCTGTCTTTATTCATCTATTTTTTGATTTTCACTTTTCTTTTTTAATGGTAAATATATTTCAACTTTTGCTGTTTTTCTTATCTGAGAATACCAATCGTTGAAATACTTTTCCATTTTCTGCCATAATAAAACCTTTCTAAGTTGCTCTTTATCAACATCTTTTAAATTGTTCCTTTTTATATAATCATCTACCTCTTCATCACTAACTTTTATATTTCCTTCAGATACAACAAGATTTTTTAATTTCTCAAAAGTTATTTTTTCCCTGACATCATCTTCAATTTTCTTTAACTCTTCATCCGGGATATTGCTTATAATCTCTCTATATTTTTTTTCATCAAATTTCCCAGCGTCATTTTTAAAAACAGGGTCTGACTTAACTGCTTCTATTATTTCATTATTAAAGACCCTTATTCTCTTTTTTCTTGCCTGCTGTAATAAAAGTTTTTCTCTAATCATGTCTTCAAGAACACCTTCTTCTATATTCAGGTTGTTTTTTATTTCGTCGTATTTATCTCCAAAAATCTGTCTGTAACTTTCTTCTACATCAGAAAGACGAGTATAAAATTCTCTCAAAGTAATTTCATCTCTATTAACAATTGCTGCACAACTACTTCTTCTTTGAGCCCCTGAAATATTAACTCCCCATATCAAAAAACCCGGTATTATCATAAGTGCTACAATCCAGAGGACTATTTTCATATTCCTTTTTTTCCTGAAAAATTTTGTTAGCATTTTTATCTCCCTTTTATCAGTATAACAAATTCTCCTTTATTTTTTTTACTTAAAAAATAATCAACAACTTCTTCAACACTTCCGTACTTAATTTCTTCAAACTTTTTTGTAAGTTCTCTACAAACAGTCATTTCTCTATTTTGAAAAACATCTTTTATAATTTTTAATGTTTCATTTATTCTATGAACTGACTCAAAAAAAATCAATGTTTCTTCTCTTTCAATCAGCGACTCCATTAACTTCCTCTTTTTATTTTCCCCTTTTGGTAAAAATCCATAAAAGGTAAATTGAGATGAAGGAAGAGCAGAAACAGAAATTGCAGAAGTTAAGGCGGAAGGTCCAGGAACAGGAATAACTTTTATATTATTTTTATATGCCTCCCGAACAAGTAAAAAAGAAGCATCTGAAATTCCAGGAGTCCCTCTATCACAAACAAGAGCAATTTCTTTTCCTTCTTTTAGCATTTCAATTACTTTCCCAATTCTTTTATATTCATTATCTTTATAATAAGATAGAAGATGATTTTTTATACCATAATAATTTAATAATTTCAATGTTTCTCTTGTATCTTCACATAAAATTAAATCAACATTTTTTAATGTTTCAATTGCTCTGAAAGTTATGTCATCAAGATTTCCAATTGGAGTTGAAACGATATATAACATTATAAAAATACTCCTTTTTTAATTTAAAATTTTACAATTTATTTTAATAAGAGTAAAATAATTTAAATTTTTTAATTTATAGGAGGAAAAAAAATGGAATATGAGGAAATTTTACCAGAGATTATAGGGAAAAATGAAAATAAAATACTTCTTCTTGTTTTAGATGGACTTGGAGGTATTCCACACCCGGAAACAGGAAAAACAGAATTAGAAACAGCAAATATTCCAAATATTGATGAATTTGCCAAAAATGGTTCCTGTGGTCTTTCAATACCGGTTCTTCCGGGAATAACTCCTGGCAGTGGGCCCGGACATATTTCTCTTTTTGGGTATGACCCTATTAAAGTTCTCATAGGAAGAGGTGTTCTTGAATGCCTTGGAATAGGTGTAAATCTTGGGAAAGAAGATATTGCAATAAGAGGTAATTTTGCAACAATTGATGAAAATGACATTGTGACGGATAGAAGAGCAGGTAGGATTTCTACTGATGAAAATAAAAAAATTGTTGATTTAATTTCAAAAAATATTAAAGAAATAAATGGGGTAAAAATTTCAATAAACACTGTAAAAGAACATAGATGTGCAATTGTTTTAAGAGGGAAAAACCTTTCTCCTGATGTAAGTGAAAATGACCCACAAAAAGAAAATTTACCGCTTAAAGAAATATTACCTTTAAACCAGGAAGGTAAATTTACAGCTAGTGTTTTAAATGAGTTTGAAAAAAAAGTAAAAGAGATATTGAAAAATGTTAATTCAAAAGCAAAAGTAATTCTACTTAGAGGTATTTCAAAACTTCCTGATGTTCCAACTTTTCAAGAAAAATACAAACTTAAAAGTGCCTGTATTGCTACTTATCCTATGTATAAAGGTATTTCAAAAGTTGTTGGGATGGATATAATTGAAGTTGGTGAAACAGTTGAAGAAGAATTTGACAAACTTGAAAAAGTATATGATAATTACGAATTCTTTTTTTTACATATAAAAAAGACAGATAGTATGGGCGAAGATGGAAATTTTAATGGTAAAGTAAAATTTCTTGAAGATGTTGATAAGAAAATATGGCGTCTTAAAAAATTAAACTTTTCAGCAATGGCAATTACAGGTGACCATTCAACACCTTCTGTTTTAAAAGGTCATTCATGGCATCCAGTTCCACTTGTAATTGTTTCGCCAAATATGATACGAGATGATATTGAAAGATTTTCAGAAAGAGAATGTGCAAAAGGTATATTAGGAACAATTTACGCAAAGCAAATTATGTATTTGCTACTTGCAAGTTCATTAAAATTAGGAAAATTCGGAGCATAAAATGTTTAGAGGCGGAGTTGAATTTATTGATTTTAAATCTCTCAGTAAAGAAGAACCAATTGAAAATTTCAAAGAACCAGATAAAGTTGTTATCCCTCTTTCACAGCATACAGGAATACCTGCAAAATTGGTTGTGAGGAAAGGAGATAATGTTTTAAAAGGGCAGGTTATTGGAGAAATTGCTGGTTTTATAAGTTCTTCTGTTCATTCTTCAATATCAGGGAAAGTTATTGGGGTTGAAGATATTTTAACTCATACTTATAAAATATCCCCAGCAGTAATAATAGAAAATGATGGAAGTGGAAAAGAAATAGAAAAAAAGAAAAATGACTGGTTTTCTTTAAGTCCTTCTGAAATAATTGAACTTGTTTCAAAAAATGGAGTTGTAGGACTTGGTGGAGCAACTTTTCCTTCTCACGTAAAATTAGTCATACCTCATGGCAAAAAATGTGAAGCAGTTATATTAAATGGATGTGAATGCGAACCATTTTTAACCTGTGATTACAGGGTTTTAAAAGAAAATACAGAAGATGTAATTATTGGCTTGGAAATTATATGTAAAACATTAGGAGTTAAAAAGGCATATATTGGAATTGAACAAAATAAAATTGATATAGCAGAAAAAATTAAAAAAGTAATAAAAAATAAGAGTTGTGAAATTGAATTAAAAGTACTTCCCAAAAAATACCCACAGGGAAGTGAAAAACATCTAATAAAATCAATAACTGGAAAAGAAGTTCCCTCAGGTGGACTTCCAATTGATGTTGGAATTGTTGTTTTTAATGTTCAAACAGCAATATCAATAAAAAATGCTGTCTGTGATGGAGAGCCACTTATTGAAAGAGTTATAACTGTTTCTGGACTTGTTGAAAGACCTAAAAATTTAAGAGTAAAAATCGGAACAAGTATATCCGAAGTTATTACTTATTGTGAAGGTGAATTAGAAGAGGGGTCTAAGATTGTAATTGGTGGTCCTATGATGGGGATGAATATTCCTTCTTCTGATATACCTGTAATCAAGGGAACAACAGGAATTTTAATTTTACCAGAAGAAATTTTACCAGAAGAAATTGAACCATGTATAAGATGTGGAAAATGTATTGATGCCTGCCCTATGAATTTATGTCCTGCTGAAATTGGAAGATATGCAGAATTAAAAAAATGGGAAGAAGTAGAAAAATTAAGTGTTTCTGATTGTATTGAGTGTGGTTGTTGTTCATATATCTGTCCTTCTAAAAGGCCATTGGTTGAACTATTTAAATGGGCAAAAACAAAAATAAAGAGGAAAAAAGAATGAAAAAAATAAGTTGGGCACCACATATACATAGCAATGAAACAACAGGCAAAATTATGTTATCTGTTATTATTGCCTTAATACCACCTTTAATTGGTGCTATATGGTTTTTTGGTTTATATTCATTGAAAATTATAGTTGTAAGTATTGTTTCCTGTGTTTTAAGTGAACTTTTAAGTCAAATTATTTTTAAGAAAAAAATAAGAATTTTTGATGGAAGTGCAATTATAACAGGAATTTTACTTGCTTTTGTTTTGCCACCAAGAATACCTTTATGGGTGGTTGGATTTGGTGGCTTTCTTGCAATTTTTCTTATAAAAGAAATTTTTGGTGGAATTGGATTTAATATATTTAATCCTGCTCTTGCATCAAGGGCAATACTCCTCGCGTGTTTTCCTGTTTTTATGACTCACTGGATACAACCATTTGACTATTCAATAGATGCAATAACGACTGCAACTCCTCTTACAATATTAAAAGAAAATTTCTTACAACAATTACCTTCATTATGGCAAATGTTTATTGGAATAAGGGCAGGGTGTTTGGGAGAAACAAGTGTTTTACTTCTTTTATTAGGGGCAATTTTTTTGCTTTGTAGAAAAGTAATAACATTGCATATTCCAGTTTCATATATCTTAACTGTTGCAATTCTTTCGGTAATTTTCAAACAAAATGTTGCAATGCAGGTTATGGCAGGAGGACTTATTCTTGGTGCTTTTTTTATGGCAACTGACTATGTTACCTCCCCTATAACAAAAAAGGGTAAAATAATATTCGGTATTGGATGTGGAATTATAACTTTTCTTATACGACTGAAAGGAAGTTATCCAGAGGGAGTATGTTATTCAATTTTGTTTATGAATATGCTTGTTCCTTTAATTGATAAATATACTCTACCGAAGAAATTTGGAAGGTAAAAATGAACAAAAAAGAAATAGTTGGTGGTATTTTAATTTTAACAATAATTACTTCTTTATCCGGATATTTACTTGCTTATGTTTATAAAGTAACAAAACCAGCAATTGAAAAACAACAAAAAATTGAAGAAGATAATATAAATAAAGAAATTTTTCCAGATGGAGTTGAATTCCATGAAGTAGAACAAGGAGATATAAAATATATTTCTGTTTTAGGCAGTGAAGGAAAAGAAATAGGTAAAATTTTTACAACAACTTCCCCCGGTTATGGAGGAGATATAAAAATAAAAATTGGAGTTGATGAAGATTTAAAAATTAAAGGTGTAAAAATTCTTCAACATAATGAAACACCTGGTCTTGGAGCAAAAATAACTGAAAAAAAATTTTTATCACAGTTTGATGGTAAAGGAAAAGAAAAAATTTATTTAAAAAAGGATAATTCAGAAGGTGAAATAGATACAATAACAGGAGCAACAATTTCATCAAAAGCAGTAACAGAAGGTGTGAGAAAATTACTTGAAACAATTGAGGTAGAAAAAAATGAAAATTGATTTTAAGAACTTTGTAAATGCTTTATGGAAAGAAAATGCGATTTTTTATCTTATGTTGGGTTTATGTCCTTTTCTCGCTGTTTCAAGTTCTGTTAGGGATTCTATTGGGATGGGAATTGCTGTAATTTTTGTTTTAGCAGGTTCTAATGTAACCATTTCTTTAATAAGAAAATTTGTTCCCTCTCATGTGAGAATCCCTGCATTTATTGTTGTAATTGCAACCTTTGTTACAATTGTTGATTATTCACTCGCTGCTTTATCTCCTCAAATCCACAGAAATTTAGGTGTTTATCTTCCACTGGTGGTTGTTAATTGTATTATTCTTGGTAGAGCAGAGGCATATGCATCAAAAAATAATGTAATCAGTTCTCTTCTTGATGGTTTAGGAGTAGGAATTGGTTTTGCTCTTGTAATTTTTGTTGTTTCTATTGTAAGAGAACTTTTTGGAAATGGAACAATACTTGGACACCAAATTTTTGGAGCCAATTTTACTCCATTTTTAATAATGATTATGCCACCAGGTGCTTTTATTGTTATTGGTTTTTTTATTGCGTTAAAACAGGGAATTGAAAGAAGGGGTAAAAAATGTTAAATCAGGCAAATTTAGGATTAATTTTTCTATCTGCATTTTTAGTAAATAATATTTTGCTTATAAAATTTTTAGGGCTATGTTCTTTTTTTGGCCTTTCAAAAGATATTAAATCATCAATAGGAATGGGACTTGCAGTAATTTTTGCAACTGTTATGGCTTGTTGTTTAAGTTGGGCTGTGTACAATTTGCTTCTTTTACCACTGCATCTTGAATATTTAAGAACAGCAACTTTTATTTTAACAATTGCTTCATTTGTCCAGTTTGAAGAAATAATAATAAGGAAAAAATTGCCTGTTTTATATAAGGCATTTGGTATATATCTTCCTTTAATAACTACAAATTGTGCAATTTTAGCGTGTGCTTTTCTTGGAGTTGATTATAAACTTTCTTTTATCCAGAATCTTGTTTTCTCAATCGCTCTACCAGCAGGTTATGCACTTGCAATAATTCTTTTTGCATCTATAAGAGAGAAAATTGATGTTGCTCCTTTACCAGAAGTTTTCAAAGGTGCTCCAATATCTTTTATAACAGCGGGTCTTATGAGTTTAGCATTTCTTGGTTTTAAAGGGCTTTTCAAATTATAATCTTACAACATAACAAATAAGGCATCTGCTTTTCAAAATATTTCCAGTTGGCCTTATTATATCTCAATCAAAAATTTG
>DAOOVW010000042.1 GCA_035370465.1 bacterium
ATTCGTCTTCCCCAAAAGAAAAGTAGTTTAATTATAAGATATGAAGAAATTTGAACTCTAATATATTTACAATGAATGAAAATAATAGAGAATTAAAATCAATTTTTAAAGAGACATTTAATATAAAGACAAATGATATTTATTTATCATTGATAGTTTTTTTATATATTGTAATAAGCAATTTATTGTCGGAGATTAATTTAAAAGTTCTATCCATAGTTTTTATAATTCAACTTTTTCTTTTATTACTTGAAAACTATATAACAATCTCTGTTTATTCAGGAATAAAAAAAATTATCAAAAACCAAATTATTATATCCAAAGATATTTTTATTGATGGTCTTTATTTTTTTTTAAGAGTCCTTCTTTATAAAATTTTTGTATGTATTTCATTTGCTCTTCTTTTTGCTATTGCTTTCGGAATTATTGAAGTTATTAAAAAAATACCTGTTGTTAATGCTGCGATTTTAACCATTATAACCCTTTTATGGCTTTCTATTCCTGTTTATTATATCCTTTTGACTTTTTTTGCTCCTTTTGTTATAATCCTTGAAGACAGACCTGTTTTTGATTCAATGAAAATAAGTTTTAATTTTGTAAAAGAAAATTTAGATACCTTTGTCATTATAACTTTTTTATTTGGGATTTTGTGGAGTATTTGTATTTTATTTTTTAAGAAGTATAATAATTTAAAAGGAATTGAAATTTTCTTCTTCTACATTTTTGGTTTGCTGGAAATTTTGACAATTAAAACATTTATGATTTTGTATAATAAAATAAAGGTAGTTTAAGAGGGATTTCATCCTTCTCCCCGATGGGGAGAAGGCGGGGATGAGGGGGATTGTAAAGAAGAAATCCATCCCCTCGGGCGTAGTCCTAAGGATCCATAGCCAAAAGCGAGGACCCAACGGGCGAGCCCACCTTCCTTTTTAAAAGGAAGGAGTAAAAAACATCTCCCCTCTTTGTAAAGAGGGGTGGGGGGAGATTTTTTCTTCTCCTTTGGGGGAGAAGGTTGATACTCGCCCGTATGGGTTATGCCCGAGGGGCGAGGGGAATTTTTAAAGTAAAAATATAAATATGAACAAATCCACTGAATACTTATAAAAAAAGGAAAAGAAAAATGGAACAAATGTTTGAAATAAGATGGCATGGAAGAGGAGGACAGGGTGCAAAAACAGCCGCTTTACTTTTTGGAGAAGCAGCGGTCTCAACAGGAAAATATATTCAGGCATTTCCTGAATATGGTCCTGAAAGAATGGGCGCTCCTGTATCTTCTTTTAATAGGATAAGTTCATCACCAATAAGAATCCATTCAGGAATTGAAAATCCAGATGTTGTGGTTGTTCTTGATGTAAGTTTAATTGAACAGGTAAATATTCTTGATGGCTTAGACCCCGAAAAAGGAATTTTGATAGTGAACACCTCTGAAAAACCAGAGGAAATTAAAAAAAGATTAAATTTTAATGGAAATGTCTATACTATTGATGCTACAAAAATATCAATTGAAACAATTGGAAGAGATATTCCCAATACTCCAATGATGGGTGCTCTCGTAAAAGTTACAGGGATTCTTGATATTAAGGAATTGCTTGAAGATACAAAGAAAAAATTAGAAGTAAAATTCAGACATAAACCAGAAGTTATTGAAGGAAATTTAAAAGCAATTGAAAGAGCATATAATGAAGTAGTCGGTATTGGTAGTGTCAAAAAATAGATGAAAAAAAGATGAAATCCCCCCTCACCTTAATCCTCTCCCCAGTGGGGAGAGGCTCGCCCGTAGGGTTCCTCGCTTTTGGCTATGGATCCCTCTGGACTACGCCTGAGGGGTAGGAGTGAGGGAGTAATAAGCAGATAACAAAAATTTTGGCAGTACCTTGGTATTTAAAAGGAGAGAGAAAAATGGCTGAAAAAAACATTGGATGGAAAGAATTAAAAGAAGGAGATGTATTAGAAGGAGCAACATCTCTTAAATTTAAAACAGGAAATTGGAGAATATTAAAACCATGCCATATTCCAGAAAAATGTATTCATTGTTTATTTTGCTGGATATCCTGTCCAGAAGGAGCAATTATTGTTGATAAGGAAAATGGTAAATTTGTTGGTTTTAATTATGATTATTGTAAGGGATGCGGTATATGTTCCTATGAGTGTCCAAAAGAAGCAATTGAAATGAAAATGGAGGAAAAATGAAAAAATCGTTAAAGTTGACATTTCTTATTTTAATACTTTCTGGATGGATTGCCTTTGGAATTCAGTATATTGTTTTCCAACAAAAAACAAAAAATTATGAGGATAAAATATCTCAACTAAATTCAGAAATAAATTCATACAAAATGGTCTCAGGTGATATAAAAAAAAGTTCAGAAGCAATTAATAAAATTATTGACCAACTTACAAACTTAAAACAGAATTTAGAAAATTTACAAAAAAACCTTGACAAACCAGAATAAAAATGTTATTGTTAAAATAAATTTGACAAAATAAAAAGTTGTGATATAAAATATACTTGACAAAATAAAAAATATGTTGTATAAATAAAGTGAAAGAGAGAATCCATCCCTGCGGTGAGGGTTTTTTCAAAGGAAGGAAAAAACTTCTCACCTTTGACAAACCGACAAAAGAGGGGATTTGATAAAATCCATCCCTCGGGCGTAGTCCGAAGGATCCATAGCCAAAAGCGAGGACCCTACGGGCGAGCCAACCTTCCTTTTTCAAAGGAAGGAGTAACTTCTCCCTTTATAAAACCGACTAAGGAAGCAAAGGGTAGCAGGGCAGAGTTGGTGCGTTATCGTCTCTCAGATAGCACAACGGAGATTAAGAGGGATTTCATCCTTATCCCCAGTCTCTGTCCAACGAGCATTTTGGCGGAGGGGATTGAGGGGGATTTAAGAAAGTAAGCAAAGGAAAAACACCTTCACTTTTTCTCTTTTCACAAAGGGAGAGAATAAAAGTGAGGGGAAAAAAATAAAGAAAAAAGGAGGTGAAAAAAAATGAAAAAATGCAGAAAAGGATTTACATTGATTGAATTGCTGGTAGTAATTGCGATAATAGCGATTTTAGCAGCAATGTTACTGCCAGCATTAGCAAGAGCAAGAGAACAGGCAAGGAGAGGTGTTTGTATAAGCAACTTAAAACAAATAGGACTTGCTATTAAAATGTATGCACAGGACTATGATGAGAATTGCCCTGGTTATGATTATAATGGAGCATTTGATAATGATGACTGTGGTCCAGGACAATCACTTTCTCTTTTAGTTCCAAAATATGCAAAAGATACAGGGATATTTGTTTGTCCATCTTCTTCTGATACAAAAGCACCATGGTGGATTGATATGGATAGAGGAGTTATAGAAGGAAATTATGGAACTTTAACAGCAACAGCGGCTAACTTACCTCTTTTTGGTCAACATCTTTCCTATGCTTATGCACCTGGATTAAATGAACAAAGTAGAAATGAAAGTGTTCTCTGTGCTGATGAAATTGCATACTTTGGTACAAGTAATACAGTGGTAGGTGATGGTGGAGCATGGACAGACGCAACTAATATCCGATGTCAGACAGCTGATAATCACGGGATTGATGGTATAAATGTTTTATATGTAGATGGACATGTGGCATGGGTTCCAACTTATAAGGATGGTACTGTTTATAAATTACCAGTACCTAAAATTGGTGGAGGACAGATTGTAGCAGATGTAAGTGGTGGTACTGACTATGAACAAATTAGGAACCCGGTCAATGGTGCTGATGAAAATACACCACCTACTACACAACCATTCTAAGTTAGTTGTAATTGTTATTTGAAAAATTATATAAAAAGGAGGTGAAAAAAAATGAAAAAGAGAAAAGGATTTACATTAATTGAATTGCTGGTAGTAATTGCGATTATAGCGATTTTAGCAGCAATGTTACTGCCAGCATTAGCAAGAGCAAGAGAACAAGCAAGAAGGTCTGTCTGTATATCTAACTTGAAACAAATAGGGCTTGCATTGAGAATGTATAGCCAGGATTACAGAGAATTTTTCCCTATTACATCAGCAGGTACAGGACAGACAGTTCCGGGTTGTTTAGGACTTCTTTATCCAAACTATGTCTCTGCTCAAAAAACATTTGTATGCCCATCAGACCTCTCCCATGTGACTGTTGGCCTTGCTACTGAAGAATCAAACCAGGGAATAAGTAATGTACTGGTTTATGTTCCTGGAACCACTGGAAATGCTGATGACAATGGGTGTTCTTATGCTTATGCTCTCTGGTGTTCAGAAGCAGTTGATATAGATACAGTCCTTGTGGTTGATAAAGCTGTTCCTACTAGTGGTACTCCTGCTCCTGGAACCGCCCCTGGTACTGACTGGAGTTATACTGCTTTAAAGTCAGGAGCGGCAACAACATCAGGTGGAGCGAGTGCAACACCGGTAGGACTTCTTAACCACAAAAATGATGGTGTAAACGCATGCTATGTTGATGGGCATGTATCATGGATTCCAGTTGGTAAAGCAACAAAAAATGATATGTTCCCCAATGTTGATAATGCTGGTGGTACTCAGGCAAGGGTAAGGAATCCTTATTAATCAAAGAAAACCAAAAGAAGCCCCCGCTTTTTGCGGGGGCTTCTTTTTTTTTATCCTGCCATAATTTCAACCAAAGCCCTTGTTTTTAAAGAAAATAAAATACCCCTAACCCCTACCCTCAATGGCTATTATCCTTTACCTACAAGTTTCCCCTTTGAAATGGTTAAGATAAAAGAACATGGTTCTTGAAACAATAAAAGCGAGACATATATGCCCCTCTTTATAAAAGAGGGGCAAGGGGAGATTTTAATAAATCCATCCCTACCCTTCCTTTACAAAGGAAGGAGTTAATCTCTTCCCCCTTTTTCAAAGGGGGTTAGGGGGATTTGGGGATTTTCAGATAGCACAACGGGAGATAGAGGGGAGATTTCATCCTTCTCCCCGCTGGGGAGAAGGTGGGGATGAGGGGGATTGTAAAGAAGAAATCCACCCCCTGCCCTCTCCTCCACTAAAACATTGGCGGTCATCCTTTTTTAAAGGAGGGAGAGTATTTTCCCCCTTTAACAATACGACTAAAGAGGGTAGGATTAGCAAGATAGAGTTGGTGCGTCATCTCCCCCTTTTATTAAAGCCTGTCCGACGCGCATTTTGGCGGAGAGATGAAGAATGTTCCCCTCTTTATAAAAGAGGGGCAAGGGGAGATTTTAATAAATCCATCCCTACCTTCCCTTGGAAAGGGAAGGAGTTAAAATTCCCCCTTTTGTAAAGGGGGATGGAGGAGGATTTTGTGCTTTATCAGTAAAGTTCATTTTACTTTTACCAAATTATTATAAATGTCTATTTTTCTTAAAGGTATTTGTGGAATTATTTTTCAAACAATTCTTTTAAGAGAGTTTTTTTGTAGTTTCTTTGGTAGTGAATTTTCCTTTGTTATTGTCCTTTTCTTCTGGATGGCTGGTTGTGGAATTGGTAGTTTCTTATTCAAAAAAGTTAAAAATTATTCTTCTCCTTTTAATTTTTTAACAATTTTTGAAAATGTTTTTTTTATTCTCTCAATTTTCCTTTTAAGAACTTTAAGACATATTTCTCAAATACAGTTTTTTCTACCATTTATTATATCCTCATTTTTTATTGTTTTTTTATCCGGACTCTTTGAAGGAAGCCGTTTTGTTCTTCTTTCTTCTCTTTTTAAAGAAGAGAAAAGTAGCGGTAAAGTTTATGGATTAGAGGGATTAGGGGCGTTGGTTGGTGGAATTATAATTTATTTCTTCTTCTTTTTAAATTCTAATCCATTTTTTGTTCTTTCTATAATATCTATTGTTAATCTTTTTACTTTTATCAGACCTAAAAAATTCTCTTATTTTTTACTTCTTCCTTTCTTACTTATTCTTTTTTATTCCAATGTTCTTGAAAACATTTCATTAAATTTTAAGTGGAAACCATTTGAAATTGCCAACTCATTTTATACTCCATATCAAAATATTGAAATAGTTAAAAAGGATAAAGAAATTGTCCTTTCAACAAATGGAATACCTGAAATTTCAAATCAACCAGATATTTATTCTTTAAAAAATATAGTTTTCTTTTCAATATGTTTTCTTGATAAATTAGAAAATGTCCTTGTTGTGTCAAATCCAGAAATAATTGATGAAATTGAAAAATATAAACCAAAAAATATTTATTATGTTGATGTAGATAGCAAAAAAATAGAAATTATTAAAAAAAATTTCTTGAAAAAAAATTATAAAAACTTGATATTTATAAATTCACAATTAGACCCTTTTATAAAAAAAACAGACCTGAATTTTGATGTTATTTTCCTTGGAGAGACATTTCCTTTGAACTTTTATCAAAATACTCGGTTTACTTCTTCTTTTGTTTCTCATCTATCAAAAAAAACAAAAATTGTTTCTTTATTGCTGCCAGGTAACTATGAATATGCTGGAAAAGATATTTCACAAATTCATTCAATTGTCTATAATACATTTAAAAAACATTTTGAATATTCAAAATTTATTTTTACATATCCTTTCATTTCTATATTTTCAAATGTACAATTAAACCAAGTTAATAAAAATTTTATTTATGATAATGATTTTTTCAACCCATCATATATAAAATACACTTTAAGTCATGAAAAAGAAAAACAATATATAAGGAAAAATATAATAAAAACAAATGAAAATACAATTAACAATCAATTCCTCCTCTTGATTTCAGTTTCCAACTTCCTTTCTCTTTCTAACAAGAAAATTGGCAATTTCTTTTTTAATTACTTTAAAATTATTTCAGAGAATAAAAATATTTTGTATTTTCTTCTTTTTTTCATTTTTATATTATTTTTACTCATTTCAAGAAAAAATGTTGGTTCAAAAATTGTTTTTACAAATGGATTTGTATCTTTTGGATTTGAATCACTTTTAATTATTATTACTCAGGTAATTTTTGGTTATGTCTATTCAAAAATTTCAACTTTAACTGCTTTATTTATGGGAGGCATTTCAATAGGGTCCATTATTTCAATGAATTTCTTAAAAAAAGAAAACATATTTTATATTGAGACATTTGTTCTTTCTTTTTATATTCTTTCATTTATTACAATTTATTTTCTAAGAACAATTTCATTTCCTTTTTTACTTGGTATGATTTTTATTTCTGGTTTTTTTGTTGGTCTTGAATTTGGGCTTATTTCTTTTCTTGATAAATCCCAATTTGTAGATAAAACAGGAAAATTATATGCTTTTGATTTGCTTGGTGGTTCTTTATCTTCTGTTGTTATACCATTTTTAATTCTACCTACATTTGGTCTTTATCTTTCTTTTATAATATTTCCTGTTGTTAAAATAGCCAACTTCCTTTCTCTAAGGAAAAATTCAAGGTACAATGAATAACAAAGACACAAGGTAGAAAGTAGCAAAGGTACAAAGTAAAATACTTTGTCATCTTATACTTCTTTAGGAGTTATCCCTTACCCATAAGTCCTCCTTTACAAAAGGAGGGAGATGAAAGAACAGAGTGAATTTTGAAAAAGATATTCTAAACTTTATTGTATTATCTGAAAAGTGATAAAGTAAAGAGAAAGGTAGTAATTTTCTATTTTATAAAAGAAAATAGGCTCAAAGGAAATCCCTTTACCCAAGAGGATTTTAGAAGATGTGGGTAAGGGATATCTTCAGGAGAAGAAAGGAAAAAAGGGGAAGGAGAGAAGAGATGATAAGAGAAAAGAGAATAAAACATAATATTTTCCCATTGTTGAAAAAATTAGAGGAAGAAATTAAAAGTGATGAAGATGTAATATTCTTTTATTTATTTGGGTCATATGGTAAAAATAAAATTTCTCCTTTAAGCGATATTGATTTTGCTTTTTATTTAAAAGAAGGCATTGATTATTTTGATAAAAAAGAAGAACTAATTGAAATAATAAATACTGTCCTAAAAACGGATGAAGTGGATGTCGTTATATTAAATGAAATTTCCCCATCTTTCTTTAAGGAAATTTTGAAAACAAGAAAAATTATTTTGAGTAAAGATGCAAATAAAAGGATTGAGTTTGAGTTAAGAAAATTAAGAGAATTTTTTGATACAGAGAAGTTAAGAAATTTTTCTGAACAAGCACTTATTAGAAGAATTAAGGAGAGGAAATATGGAATTGCCAATTCCAGTAAAAAATCGTCTTGAAAAATTAGAAGTTGCTTTGAATAAATTAGATAATTTAAGTAAAATTTCCTTATCAGAATTTCTAACTGACTGGAAATGTCAAGATAGTGCATGCAGAAATTTTCAGGTTGCAATTGAAATTTGTCTTGATATTGGAACTTTTTTACTATCAGAAAAAAATTTGCCTATTCCAGATACATATTCTTTAATTATTAAAGAATTAAGAGAAAATGGAATAATTGATAAAAATTTAGAAGAGGATATGAAAAAATTAATAAAGTTTAGAAATATCATAGTTCATGAATATTTATATATAGATTTAGAAAAAGTTTATAAAAATTTCTCTTATGTTGATACATTTAGAAAATTCGCTGATACAATAATAAAATATTTTCAAGTATAATTTTTAAATAAAAACTCTTCTACTTTTCTAACCGCCGGGGTTGAACACAATTGACAATTAGATAAAAGAAAAAGTAAAATATAAATATGAGAAAAGGGAAAATTATAAGAAAAACAAAAGAGACAGATATATTAATAGAAATAAATTTAGATGGCAATGGAAATTATGAAGTAAAAACAGATATTGGATTTTTATCTCATATGTTAGAATTATTTTCAAAATTTTCAGGAATAGATAGCAAAATAAAGGCAAAAGGAGATATTGAAGTTGATACTCATCACCTTGTTGAAGATGTTGGAATATGTTTAGGAGAAAGTATAAAACAAGCATTGGGAGATAAAAAGGGAATTAGAAGATTTGGGTTTTCTTCAATGCCAATGGATGAAACACTAGTGAATATATCAGTTGACATTTCAGGTAGACCTTTTCTTGTTTTTAATGTTCCTGATATTAGAAAAAAAGAGAGTGTTTTAGAAATTGAAGATATAAAGGAATTTTTCAATGGTTTTGTAAATCATTCAGGTATTACCCTTCATATAAATTTTGTTTATGGTAAAAATCTTCACCACATAAATGAAGCAATTTTTAAAGGCGTTGCCTTATCTTTAAAAGAAGCAATGAAAAAAGAAGGCAAAAGCACCCCATCTACAAAAGGAAGAATTGATTAAAATGGAAGAAAATAATTTACCAAATCCAAGAATTTCTGCCCTACTTTCTTTTGTTGTAAATGGGTTAGGACAGATTTATAATGGTGAAATAAGGAAGGGATTATACTTGATTTTCCTCTCTGCTTTTTCTCTTTTGATTTTTATAATTGGCTCTATCTTTTTGTTTTTCTTTTTATGGAATGGAATGACCCCTTTTTCATTTCTTGTCTGGGGAATTATATTATTTTTTATTGGTCTTATAGGAATAATTATTTTAGGAATATATAGTATTTCAGATGCATATAATACAGCAAAGAAAATGCACCAAAAAGGAACAGAGTAAAGGAAAAATCCCCCTACTCTTTTTTAATAAAATTGCGATTAGAAGAAAAAATTTGAAAGAGAAATTTAATTTTCCTCTTTTTTTCTTCTCTCCACTCCGCCACAAAGTTCGCTACAAAACATTGCGAATCCGACACTCTTTCCGCCAAAAATCGTGTCGGATTCGAAATTCTAGCCGAATTTGGCGGAATTGGCGGACAGGGACAGGGAAGATGCTCGCCCGTGGGCTATGCCCGAGGGGATGGATTTTCATTTATCTTTTATTAAATCCCTCTCTTTCTACCTTTAATAAAGGGAGACAACTACACTCCCTCCTTTTATAAAGGAGGGATGGGGTGGATTTAGAAATCGCCCTTAAAGTCCCCCTGCCCCGTTGTGCCTATTGAAATACATTACGGCACCAACTCTGTGTGCTAAACTTTGCTACTTTAGTCGGTTTTACAAAGGGGGAGATGACGCACCAACTCTGAGAAACAGAGTAAGCAACTTTAATTGGTTTGGTTAGAGGAAGAAATTAAACGGAGTTAATAAAAATGGAAAAAAATATAATTATTGGTGTTTGTGGTTCAATTTCTGCTTACAAAAGTTGTGAAATTGTAAGGGAATTTAAAAAAAGAAATTGGGAAGTTAAGGTAATTATGACAGAAAAAGCAACAAAATTCATTTCTCCATTAACTCTTGAAGTCCTTTCTAAAAATCAGGTCTATGTTGATATGTTTGACAGAAAAAATTATAAACAAGACCATATTTCTTTAAGCGAATTTGCAGATATTATTCTTGTTGCCCCTGCAACTGCAAATATAATTGGTAAAATTGCATCAGGTATATCTGATGACCTTCTTACCTGTACTATTTTTGCTTTTTCAGGTACTGTTATATTTGCACCTGGTATGAATGATAATATGTGGAAAAACAAAATTGTTGAAGAAAATGTTCAGAAATTAAAAAAGTATGGATATAAATTTATTGGTCCTGAAAAAGGAGAACTTGCTTCTGGGAAAGTTGGAATTGGACGACTTGCAGAAATAAAAAAAATAATTGAAATAACCGAAAATGAGTTTAAAAAACAAAATAATATAAATGAAGCAATATAATTTTAATTCAAATTTAGAAAAAGTTGCATTAGAAAAATTTGGTAAAAAAGAAAAATACCCATTTGAAAGAATTAAAATAATTGAAGTCCCAAATTTCTCATTATTGGGAAAAATTGTTGCATTAAGATTTATTGAGTGGCTACAATTAAATGAAGAAGGAGTTTTTTCTCTCCCCACAGGAAAAACACCTGAATATTTTATTGAATGGGCATCATATTACATAAATAACTGGAATAAAAAAGAGATAAAAGAAGAATTAAAGCAGTGGGGACTTTCTGAAAAAAAACCAAACTTAAAAAATTATTATTTTGTTCAAATTGATGAGTTCTATCCAATAAATTCTGAAAGAACAAATAGTTTCAATTATTATATAAAAAATTTCTATGTTAAAAAATTTTCTTTAAATCCAAAAAAAATAATCCTTATTGATACATGGAAAGTTGGTTGCTCTCCATATAAAAACTTATCATATATATTCCCGGATGAAAAAGTTGACCTTTCTTTAAGATATAGAAAACCAAAAACAGAACTTGAAAAACTACAACAAAAAGCAATATACCAGATGGATGGATTTGCTATGAAATATGAGGAGAAAATAGAGCAACTTGGTGGAATTGGATTTTTTCTTGGTGGAATTGGTCCTGATGGTCATATTGGTTTTAATATAAGAGGTTCTGACCATAATTCAACAACTCGTCTCTTAAACATAAATTATGAAACCGCAGCAGCAAGTTCTACCGACCTTGGAGGAATTGAAGTTGCGAGGGGAAAATGTGTAGTTACAATTGGACTAAAAACAATAACTCAAAATCCAACTACAACAGCAATAATAATGGCAGCGGGTGAAAGTAAAGCAAAAGTCGTAATGGATGCAGTGGAAAATCCACCTTCAATTTTATATCCTGCAACTTCCTTACAGAAACTGGCAGGAAGTAGATTTTATTTAACAAAAGGCGCTACATCTTTTTTAAAAGGAAGAAAAATTGATGAACTTGAAAATAAAAAATTAGAAAAAGAAGATATTGAAAAAATCATAATTGATATATCCAATAAAGAAAAAGTAAAAATTAGTAATTTAGATAAAAATGATTTTGAAGATGATATTTTCGGGAAAATTTTAATTAAGAAAAATATAAATATAAAAAAATCTTTAATTATAACTGAAAATGATATAAAAAGAAGCATAAAAAAGGGAACAGAAGTAATCAAAAATACAACATTTCTTCATACTTCCCCACATCATGATGATATAATGCTTGGATATCTTCCTTATATACTTCATCTTGTCCGAACTCCTTCAAATCAACATTTTTTTGCTACATTTACAAGTGGTTTTACTTCTGTTACAAATCATTATCTTTTGAGAAAAATTCAATTACTTGAAAAATATTTACAGGAAAATTTACTTTTTACTCTTTTAAAAGAGAAGGACTATTTTCAACCAGAAAATATAAATGCAAGAAATAGAGATGTATTTCAATATTTAGATGGAATAGCAGCAAATAGTAAAGAAATGATTGAAGAAGGTGAAAGCAGAAGGATGTTAAGAAATATTGTAGAAATAACAGGAAAATTGGATTTAGAAGAAATAAAAAGAAAAATAAAAAAATATAAAATATATTTAATAAATTCATATCCAGGCAAAAAAGATATTCCTGAAATACAGACATTAAAAGGAATGGTAAGAGAATGGGAAGAAGAACTTTTGTGGTCCCATTTAGGTTTTAACTGCAACCATATTTTTCATCTTCGTCTTCCATTTTATACAGGTGATATATTTACTCCTGAACCAGAATTCCCACAGGATGTAAAGCCGGTTATTAACCTATTAGAAAAATTAAATCCAGATATAATTACAGTTGCTTTAGACCCTGAAGGGACAGGTCCTGACACGCATTATAAGGTCTTACAGGTTGTTTATCAGGCAACAAAATATTATAAAGAAAAATATAACAAGAATTTTAAAATATGGGGTTATAGAAATATATGGTTTAAGTTTCATCCTTCTGAATGTAATATCTTTGTTCCTGTTTCTATGAACTCACTTGCTATTATGAAAATGGCTTTTGATATATGTTTTGGTTCACAAAAAGAAGCATCTTTCCCATCTTATGAATATGATGGTCCTTTTTCTGAACTTTCTCAGGAAATCATGGTAAATCAATACTCAAAAATAAAAACATGTCTTGGTAGGGATTATTTTTATTCAAACAAAGTTCCACGCCTAAGAGCAACAAGAGGATTTGTTTTCATAAAAGAGATGGAACCAGAAGAATTCTTTAAGAAAGCAATTGAACTCAAACGAATTATGGGCTTCTGACCCTCCTTTATATTGACTTTTAAGAAATGCAAGTTTAAAATTTATTATAAAAGTAACATAGT
>DAOOVW010000043.1 GCA_035370465.1 bacterium
CCTTCCTTTATCAAAGGAAGGGATGGATTTTATATTAAATCTTCCCTTGCCCCCTTTGTCAAAGTGGGAAATATCCCCCCTCATCCCCACCCTCGGGCGTAGCCCTACGGGCGAGCCTTCTCCCCGATGGGGAGAAGGATGAAATTCCTCTCTATCCCCGTTGTGCTTGGAAATCCCCTAAATCCCCTCTATCTCCCCTTTAATAAAGGGGAGA
The DNA here is from genome assembly GCA_035370465.1 of bacterium. NCBI lineage: Bacteria > bacterium. The sequence goes on from DAOOVW010000043.1 coordinate 215, forward strand.
ATAAGCACCAACTCTGCCCTGCTAATCCCTGCAACTTTTGTCGGTAGCAGTTGTGCTATCTGGGAGACGATAACGCACCAACTCTGCTTTGCTACCCTTTGCTTCCTTAGTCGGTTTGTTAAAGGGGAGAATTAAAAAGGGGGAACAAAAAGAAAAAATTTATAAATTTTTATTTTAATTCCTGCCTCAATGTAGTTATCAACTTTTCCATATCACCTTCTATTATGTCATTAAGGTTATAAAGAGTCAAATTTATTCTGTGGTCAGTAAGACGATTTTGAGGGAAATTGTAAGTTCTTATTTTTTCACTTCTTTCCCCTGTTTTAATTTGTTTTTTCCTTTCTTCGTCTATTTTACTTTTTTTCTCTTCTTCGTAAATTTTTTGTAATCTTGCTTTTAAAATTTTCATTGCCTTACTTTTATTTTTAAACTGAGACCTTTCGTCCTGACAACTTGCAGAAATACCGGTTGGTATATAAGTTATTCTCACAGCAGAAGATGTTTTGTTGACATGCTGTCCTCCATGACCTGAGGCGCGAAATGTCTCAATTTTCAAATCATTAGGGTCAATTTTAATTTCTCCTTCTTCTATTTCGGGAAAAACAGATACAGTTGCCGCTGAGGTGTGAATTCTTCCATAATTTTCTGTTTCAGGTATTCTTTGGACCCTATGAACCCCACTTTCATATTTGAAATCACCATATGCACCATTCCCAGTAACAAGAAAAATAATTTCTTTTATGCCACCTAACTCTGTCTTATTTAAAGAAAGAACTTCAATTTTATAATTTTTCTTTTCGCAGAATTTAGAATACATTCTAAAAAGGTCTCTGGCAAAAAGGTATGCTTCTTCTCCCCCAACTCCTCCTCTTATTTCAATTATAGTATTTTTTTTATTCTGGGCTTTTTCTGGGGAAAGATATTCTTCAATTTTTGTTTCTATTTCTTCCTTCTCTTTTTTTAGCTTCTCTATTTCCTCTTCTACCAGAACTTTTAACTCCTGCTCATCATTTTCAACAATACTTTCTGTTTCTTTAATTTTTTCTTTAAGTATATCCAATTGCCTCTTGTATTTTAAAATTTCTTCAAGTTCTCCTACTTTTTTTATTGCAGCAATATATTTTTTATCACCAACTTTCGCATTAGAAATAATCGACTGATTCTTTTTATACTCCTCTTCCAATTCCTTTAATTTTTCACTTACTTTCATATTTCTTTTTAAACTTCTCCACTCTACCAGCACTATCAACAAATTTCTGTTTTCCTGTAAAATATGGATGGCAATTTGAACATATATCAACTTTTATATCTTTTTTAGTTGACATTGTCTTAACAACACTTCCACAAACACAGGTAATTGTTGCTTCTTCATATTTTGGATGTATTTTTTCTCTCATTTTCTTCCTCCTCCTTAATAAATTCGACAAAATCATCTTTTGTTAAAGGTTTATCTACCATTATTCCTTCACTGCTAAAATACTCTATTTCTTTCCCATCAATAAGAAGTTTAACTTTTTTAACATCAGGAAATTGAGTAGCAGTAAAAACAATCTGGGCTAATCTTGTTTCCATCAAAGAAGTCCCTCCTCCCTGCTCTATTTCTTCGGAAAAATCAATATAAACAGTATCTCCATTTCTTTCTACTTTATGAAGTTTTACACCTTCGGGTAAAGTTGTTGAAATGCCTATCCTTTCTTCCTTTTCAGTTGGACCAATTAATAAATTCTCTATAAGAACCTCTATTTTTTTTTCAACGCTGCTTCCTAATGGAAGTTTCCTTTCCACTTTCACTAAATAAGTATCCTCTGTATCACTTTTCACAAAATATACATATCCACCTTTAAATTTTTTCCCGATTTTAATAAATCCAAGTACACAAATTAAAAAAACAAAAATAATAAGTAATAAAATTAAAATAATTTTTTCGCTTTTTTCCATAATACAATTATATTCTTGAAGGAGAAAAAAGTCAATCTTTATAAGTATTCAGAAAAGAGTATTATATTAATGCACAATTCTCCTAACCCGTTGTATTTGTTAAATTCCCCTTCATCCCTCTTTGTTAAATGGGAGACATTTGTCTCCTTCCTTTATCAAAGGAAGGTGGGGATGGATTTTATTAAACTCACATCATTCCCGTTGTGCTATCTGGTAGACGATAATGCACCAACTCTGCTTTGCTACTCCCCGCTACTTTAGTCGGTTTTTCAAATCTCCCCCTCATCCCTACCTTCTCCCCGTTGGGGAGAAGGATGAAATCTCCCTATATCCTCTCTGCCACAAATCACGACGGACAGATGCTTTTTCAAAGGGGGAATGGGGAAATTTTGTCTTTGTTTTTATCTTATCACAAGGTTCCATCGGACTACTTGCCATTTCTTTAAGCAACATAAGTTGATTGAAAATTATGCTTTAAAAACATTTTTCTTTTTATCTTTGTAGACATTTCTTGTGTCAACTATAACTGGTAAAATTTTTGAAAGTAATTCATAATCAATATTTGAATGGTCAGTAACAACAATTCCTGCATTATATTTTTTTAAAATAGAAGAAGAAAAAGAAATTGATTTTATAGCATGAGGAAATTGTCTTGTTTTCTTTACTTCTTTAACATAGGGGTCATAATAATCAACTTTTTTAAAACCCTTCTCTTTTAATATTTTTAAAATTTTAATAGTAGGAGATTCCCTGATATCATCAACATCTTTTTTATATGCAATTCCAATTAAAAGAATTTTACCTTCTTTTATTGAAATTCCTTTTTTGTTTAATGCTTCTATACATTTCTCAACTACATAATATGGCATTGATGTATTTATCTCTCCAGCAAGTTCAATAAACCTTGTAGAAAAATCATATTCTTTTGCTTTCCATGTTAAATAAAATGGGTCTATGGGAATACAATGACCTCCAAGCCCAGGACCAGGATAAAATGGCTGAAAACCAAATGGCTTTGTTTTTGCTGCCTCAATTACTTCCCATATGTTTATTCCCATTTTTTCAAATAACATTTTTAATTCATTGACAAGAGCAATATTAACTGCCCTATAGATATTTTCAAGTAATTTTGTTGCTTCTGCAACTTCTGTTGAAGAAACAGGAATAACTTTTTCGATAACATGAGAATAAAGAGATACACCAACTTTTGTGCAATTTTCAGTTATTCCTCCAACAACCTTTGGTATTTTTCTGCCTTCAAATGGATCTAATCCGGGATTTTCTCTTTCGGGTGAATAAATAAGAAAATAGTCATTTCCAACTTTTAAATTAGTTTTTTCAAATTTTGAATTAAAAATTTCCCTTGTTGTACTCGGATAAGTTGTTGATTCAAGAGAGATAATATGACCTTTTTTTATATTTTTATAAATATCAGATGAAACCTCTTCAAGATATTTAATATCTGGTTGTTTATATTTATCAAGTGGAGTTGGAACACATATAATTATTGCATCAACTTCTTTTACTTTTGTTATATCAGTAGTAGCAGTAAATCTTGACAGAACCTTTTTGATATATTCAGAAGGGATATGAGAAATGTAAGAAATCCCTTTATTTATTTTATTAACTTTTTCCTGGTCAGTATCAAAACCAACAACCTCAAACCCAACTCTTGCAAATCTTAAAACAACAGGTAGTCCCACATAACCAAGTCCTATAACTCCAATTTTTATTTCTTTTCTTTCTATCTTTTTTAAAATTTCTTTTATCATAATTTTCCCTTTATTATTTAATAAAAATTATATTACAACAAAAAACAAGGTTTTTAAAAATCCATCCCGACCTTCCCTCGGCCGTAGCCTGTAGGCTACAGCCTACGGGCGAGGCCTTTTTCAAAGGAAGGAGTATATCCCCTCTTTGAAAAAGAGGGGAAGGGGAGATTTTACTTTTAAAAAACTCTGTGCTTTATTGCTTCTTCCTTTAAATTCTCTCACTCTATATATTTGTGCCTTTCTGAGCAATTATAAATTTCCCCTTCTTCCAATGATATTAAATACTTTTCAACCTTACCTACTTTAAAAATCTTTTTAACTGCTTTTTCATATATATTAAGTTGTTTCATATACCTATTTGGATTTTTAATATTTAATTTATAATCATACACCTTACATTTCTTTTTTTCAATAATTACTTTATCAATTTTGCCTTCAAAAATTTGTTTTTTTTCTTTATAAACGAAAGGAACTTCTGATAGACCATTTTTATAAGTAATAATTTCTTTTATTTTATCATTATCACATATTTTTTTAAATATATCTTTTATTTTTTTATTATATTTATCCCAATCGTTTATTTTTTTCTTTAAATAAAATTCACATCTACCAGTAAAATTATTTTCAGAAAAAAGAATTTTATTATTTGATATTTCACTTAGTACTTTATGAATTACTTCTCCAAAAATCATATCAGATGTTTCTTCTGTTCTTTCTATCTGTTTTGTATAAGAAGTTAGTGGAGTAAATTTTATAGGTATTTCAATTTTTTCTTTTTTTATTTTTTCCTTTTCAATTTTTCTTGACTTTCTTGTTATTTCTTCTGCTTTATATTTTTCTTCAGTTTTTTCAATCATATTTACCCACAAATTTTTACTTTTTTGCCCAGAAATAAATAGATACTGAGAAGACCTTGTAAGAGCAACATAAAGTAATCTTTTTTCTTCTTCTTTTATTTCTCTCTTATATATATCTTTAAAATTCTCCTGGCTTTCAATATTTAAAGAATATTTATAAATACCTTTCTCCCTTATGTAAATAATTTCATCGTTCTTTCTGCTACTGCCACCATCTTCAATATTTATTAAAAAAACACACGGAAATTCAAGTCCTTTACTTCCGTGAATAGTATTAATCTTTACAGCGTTTTGATGAATTGAGAAAATATCTGCTTTTGGTTCCTCAGTTCTTTCTGAAATTTCTCTTAAATTCTGTGTTAATTGAAAAAGAGGCAATTTTTTTTGTTGGTTTAAAATCATTAAAAATTTCTCACAATTGGCTTTTTGTTGTCCATTTAATTTTTCCCATATATTTTTTTCTTTAAAGATATTTTCAATTATTTCAACAATATTGTATTGACCTAAATATTGCCTCAATTTTTCTATTTCTCTTTTATCCATATATAAAATGGAATTTTCTATGTTCCAGATAGAAAATTTATCTTCTGGGTCAACCAAAGCAAATAATAAAGAAGTAAGCATAATAATTTCTTCTTCCTGATAAAAACCAACACCACCAATAATAACATATGGAATACCAAAGTCAGAAAGATACCTTTCCAAATACTTAAAATATTTGCCTTTTCTTTGTCTTAAAAGAATAGCAATATCTTTAAACTCTATTGTTCTTTCTATATCATTTTCTATTACAGGAATTTTATTTTCTACTATTTCAATAATTTTTTGACATACCCACTTATACTCATTTTTCTTTTCCTCTTCATTTTTATTATCAAAAAGTTTTATTTCTATTTTTGATGGTAAATTAAACTTTTTCTCTGAAACAATAAGTTTCTGAATATTCCACGGACTTTCATTTTCAAACACATTATTAACAAAATCAATTATTTCCTTACTACTCCTATAATTCTCTGTTAAAACTTTTTCAGTCATATAGGCAGAAAGCACTTCCTTTGCATCGTCAAATAATTTACTTTCTGCTCCTCTAAATTTATAGATTGACTGCTTTCTATCTCCAACTATAATAATTCCAAAATTTTCTCCTCTATCAACTTTTGCTCCATAACCAGAAATCCATTCTTCAATCAGTTTTTTTACAATTTCAAATTGAAGAAGATTTGTATCCTGAAATTCATCAATAAAAATAAAGTTTATATTCTCATCAAAATCTTCAAGAACTACCAATGCATCTTGATTATCTCTTAATGTTTTATAAGTAAGTTTTTCAAGGTCATCAAAATCAAGATATGAAAATTCCTTTTTAAGAAAAAAATGTTGTGTTGAAATAATATTATAAAAAGAAGTTATTTTTTTTGTAATTTCTCCTTCTGGTTCTCCAAGAAAAATATGTGGATGTGCATTTAAGAAAGAAAACAGAACATTTTTGAAATGGTTTAATTTAAATTTCTTTGAAATTTCTGCAAAACTTTTTCTCCCACTTTTTGTATTTAATACTTTATAAATTGCCCTATTAAAAAGCACTCCACTTTCACCTTCCTGAATTATTTCAAAATAAGGGTCAATATCACTTAAAAAATAAAATCTTCTTAAAAGTGTTTGACAATATGAATGAATTGTTGATATTTGTAACTTAAATAAAACATTTTCAATTTCAACTTTTTCTTTTTCACTTAAATCGCTAAAAATTTCACCATAAAATTTCTTTAAAAATCTTTCCTTCATTTCAATTGCTGCTTTTTCTGAAAAAGTAATAGCAACAATTCTTTTTAAAATCTCTGGATTTCTATATTCCCTGTAAATAGAAAGCATTTCTTCTGTTATGTATCTGGTCTTTCCTGTTCCTGCTGATGCTTCTATTATATTGGCTATAAAAAATTTCTCTTTCATTTTGGACACTGGGTTTTAAATTCACAATAAAAACAGGATGGATTTTCTTCTGGTTGAAAATTTATTTTCCCTTTAATTATTTCATCAAAAATATTATTAAAATATTCATCCATTCTGTCAATATAGGTTAAATTATACTTTTTTTCTTCTTTGTTTTTGTCATCTTCTTTAAAAGAAAAATTCCATATTGCGCCATAAACATCTTTTTTTAAATTAAATTTATTTTTGAACATCCATATATATGCGGGAATCTGGATATTCTTATTTTTTTCAAAATCATTTTCTGTATAACTTGGGGGTAATGATGTTCCTGTTTTAATATCAATTATGTAAAGACCATCATTATTTTCTTCAATTCTATCAATTTTCCCTTTTAAAATATAAGTTGGTCCTTCATAAGGAATTTCAAATTCAAGTTCAAGAAGTTTATTTCCAATATGATTTACAATTATTTTTTTAAATTTTTCAACTACTTCTTTTGCCCTTATTTTCATTATATCTCTGTAAAACTCTGAAATTTCTGAATTTGTATAATTTTTTATTTCAGAAAAGAGTTGACTCTTAAATTGTTTGACAACATCTTCAATAAATTTACCTGACAAAATTTTCCCTTTATATATATTAAAAATATTTTCCATAATTGTATGAACCATTTTCCCCCATATTTCTGGAACTTCTTCAATTTCAGGAATTATATATGGTTTGATATTTTCCACATTTTTTAAATAAAACCTATACTTACATTTTAAAAATTCTTCAAGTGAAGTAACCCCAATTTCTATTTTCCCGTTTTTCAAATACTTTTCATAAAATTTCTCATTTGAAAAACCAAAATTAAAAATTTTTGTTTGAGAAGAATTTATTTCTTTTTCATAAATTGTTTTTTCATCAAAATTCATAAGAAAAATTGATTTCATCTGGTTTCTACCCTCAATTTTGGATGGATATGTAAATATAACTTTTTCATTTTCATTTAAAAGTCGGTGAATATCAAGTCGGTCTCTGGCAATTCTTAATTTATAATCAGAAATACCAATTTTACCTTTTAATTTATCAGGTAAAAATATCTCAAGCAATTTTGGAGCATTAGGAATATTTTCTTCTGTTGCCCCTGAAATAAAAGAAATTTTTTTCTCCATTCCTGTACTTTCAATTACTCCAGAAACCCTTAACCCATCTCCCCTGCTCTCTTCTATTTCTTTAAATTCTAAACATTTTTTCAGTATATTTAAAAATTGTGAAGAAGTTAGAGAAAAATCTCCTTTCATATATCCAAGAACTTCTTTAAATTTTCTTTCTATTTCACTGTTTTGTGGTTGCCAGCCCAATTTCTCCATAATTTTTAAAAGATTTTTCACCCAGTTATCCAGAGTATTTTCCCTTGCTTTTATAATTTCAACACACTCTTTGATAAGAAGAACAGCAGTGTTATTGCTTTTATAAAAATTTTCTTTTGTAAAACCAATTCCTTCATAATTATCTCTTGTATAGGATGAAAATTTTTTAAAATCTTCAAAGTTAATTTTCTTAAAATAGGGAGAAGATAAAACTCCCATGAGTGTTTTCCAATCATATGTCTGTATAAAAATTAGAATATCTAAAAGAGAAATAATAGATGGCTCATTATTTAATGTATAACCAGGGACCATTTCAGATGGAATTCCATATCTATTAAATATTCTTTCAATAGTATCTCTATAGCCCAACATATCAGGGCAGGTAATTGAAAAATCATCAATTGTCAAGGATTTGTTTTTTTTAAAATTTTCTGAAATTAACTTAACAATTCCTTTTATTTCTTCATCTTGAGATGGGAAATTATAACATTCAACCTCACTTTTGTTTTCCTCAGTTTCCATCTTAATTATCTCCCAATCAGTTATATTTTTAATAAAACTAAGTGTTTTATCAAGAATTAATTCTTTAACATCTGGTGAGACATTTTCATCATAAGAAAAAGAAAAAATAACATCAGGAAAATAATTTATAAGAGAAGAAAAGAAGTTTTTTTGAGAAGGTAAAATTTCGTAAAAGTTTTCTATTATCAATCTTTCCTTTTTAATTTGACTAATATATTTTTCACCTTCTTTATAAAGGTCATCTATATCAATTAAATTTTTTTCTTTTAGATAATTTTCATAAGTTCTTATTACATTAAAAGCAAATAATAAATCATTTTTATTCTTTTCAAATCTCCATGGATAATTATTTATTTCTTTTAAAATAATTTCATAGTCAGGAGTTATTTCAAAAGATGTTTTTAGGTCTTTTATTAAATTATTTATTCCTTCACCCATTCCTGCAATAGAAATATCCTGAAGTTTTCCTGCTTTATTTATAATTTTTAATATGATTGTAAATCTTTCCAATTCATCAACAATATCTTTTTCAGAATTTTCTTCTACTAATTGACAGGCAAGTGTTTTTATTGTTAAAATTTCTGGCAGTAAGTTTTTTTGGAGAAAATTAGAATATAATTTTTTAACTTCTTTTATTTTAGAAAAATTAGAATAAATTAAAATTGTTTTTTCTTCTTCCTTAATAAAATTTTTTAAAATATACTCTAATTTACCTCTATAAGAAAATGGGAATATAATTAACTTTTTCATTCTTTTATATTATAATTATTTTACTATTTCTTTAAATACAAACAAAATGAGAAAAAAAGAAAAAATCATTGGGAAAGTATGTTTTAGATTTATTGTTTATTATCTTTTTTTACAGGTCTATTATATTACATACTTTTTACCTACTATATATTATAAATATTGGGCTATTTTATGGGGTAATTTTGCATATCTAACTATGTCAAACAGCAAAAAAAGAATTATAATAAACCTTTCAATTGCATTTAAAGATAAACTTTCATACAAGGATAAGAAAAAAATTACAAAAGAATTTTTTTATCAGATTGTTTTAAATTTTATTGAACTGGTAAAAATCACAAAAATTCCTATGTCTGAATATGAAAAAATGATAGAAATTGAAGGAGAAGAAATTTTGAAAAAAGTTGTCGCAGAAAAAAAAGGTGTAGTCGCAGTATGCTGTCACCTCGGAAATTTTCCAGTAGTTCAGGCATATTTAGCAAAAAAGAATTATCCAATCAGTATGATTATAAGATATTCAAATAATATTTTTTTATCAAGATTTAATGACCGTCTTTTAAAAAAATTGAAAGTCCCCTTTGTATCAAAATGGGACTTGAAAGAAGCAATTGAATACTCAAAAAAATACCTTAAAAAAGGGGGAATTGTATGTTTCTATCTTGACCAGCACGATGGAAAGGGAGTAAAAGTTGATTTTTTTGGAGAAAAAGTTTTTACTCCAACAGGAGCAGCGGTCTTTGCAAGAAAATATAAATGTAATGTTATCGGAATTTTCACATATAGAACTAAAAAAAATAAACATAAAGTAATAATTGAAGGACCTTACAAAACCGAATATACAGCCAATACAAGAAGTGATATTGAAAATATGAGTGCATTTTTCATAAAAAGAGTTGAATATTATGTGGAAAAACACCCAGAACAGTGGTTCACATGGTTACATAGAAGATTCCGTTAAAAAATTTCCTTTAATATTTTTAATTATTTTTTCTCTTATTTCAGAAATAGGTGTTTTTTCTTGTCTTAAAACTTTTTCAATATAGGGAAGATATTTTTCAGCGGTCTTTTCTCCTTCTTTTACACAATATTGAAATTGAGAAAAATTATACCATTCAATACCTTCAAGTTCTATTTCAATTTTAAAATCAGCATAAATTTCTTCTAATATATCAGCATATTTACTTTTAATTTTACTTACCTGAACTAATGTGCTAAAAACATTTGAAGGTCTGTTCTTTAAAAGTGATGGTTCATTTTCAACACATATTATAATTTCACCACCAAGAATATAGTTTGATATAACTGGAATATTACTTGCAACTCCACCATCAATGAATTTTTTGCCATTTATTTCAACAAGTGTGAGCAGCCCAGGCATTGCACAAGAAGCAACAACAGCAGGAAATAATTTACCTCTGTTAAAAATAAAAATTTTACCTGTAAAATACTCAACTGCGACTATACCTAAATTTATTTTTGAATTTTCAATATATATTTCCTCATTAAAAATTTTTCTTACTTCCTCAATTACTTTTTCTGAATCAAAAAGTCCTGTTTTAAAACTATCACTAAAAAGAATATATAAATTTTTAAATCCATCTGTTATTTTTTCTGTTAGTCCTCTTTTCCTATGTCTGATAAAAATTTCTTCTATTTTTTTAATATTTCTATCATTTATAAACCTTTTAAAAAACTCTTCTAATTGCTTTGAGTCCTTTGTAAAAGAATATAAACTTCCAACCACTGAACCCATACTTACACCTGTAATTATATCAAATTCAATTCCTTCTCTTTCAAAAACCTTAATTACGCCAATTTGAGATAAACTTAATGCTCCACCACCACCGAGTGCAAGACCTATTTTCATAAAACCACCTTATAAACAATAAACATAAATATAGGTGTTAAAAGACCAACTGAAAGATTATCATCAACAGGTATTGGTAAAATCTCGAGAATAGCCGATAAAAAAACACCAGTAAAAAAAACTGGGTAAGGGATTTCTACAAAAAACAAAAGTAAAAAACCAATTGCTAAATTAAATAAAATTCCTCCAATTAAACCTTCTAATGTTTTGCCTTTGAAAATTTCTCTTTTTCCATATTTTTTTCCAATAATTCCACTTCCTGCATCTTCAAAAGTAAGGAAAAAAAGAGAATAAATTGCAATATCGTATGGGAAAAAAAGTAAAACAAGGAAATTTGAAATCATGAAATAAGTATCTCCTGTAAATCTACCTACTTTCTTTTTAAAAACCCCTCCATATTTTTCTGTCATCCATTTCCATACAGAAGGATTTTTCCACCTTTCAAATTCAAGAGCACCAAGCAAAGTAAGAAAAAATGTTGAAATTGCCAATGGTAAAAAAATATCCTTTGTAAGAATATAAAAAAAAGGAGCAATTGAACCCATTACAATTCTATAAATTTTTCTTTTCCACATTACCAATTTTTTTGCCTCTTATTTCTTTTATTATGTTTTTGTTTATAATTGCACCTGTTAAAATTAGAATCAAAGTAGAAATAAAATAATATATAAATTGCTCTTTATAAATAAAGAAAACAAACAACAAAAATATAAAGATACAACTTAAAAGGATTTTGGGAGAACGAGGATTTATTTTCTGAGCAGTAAACCATAAGATAATAACAAGGGGAAAAAGGGATGGCATTAGAGAGAGAATTACCCCTCCACTTGTTGCTGCTCCTTTACCTCCTTTAAATTTTAAAAAGACAGAATAACAATGTCCAATAATAGCAAAACATCCTATAATTGTTAGAAAAATTATATTTGTTTCTCCCCAGCACTTTCCAAGAAAAATAGGAAAAGCACCTTTAATAGTATCACAAAACCAAACCATTATTCCCCATTTTTTACTGACATTTCTTACAACATTAGCAGCCCCTGGATTACCATCTCCTATTTTTCTTATATCTTTACCAATTAGAAAATATGTAAAAAGAAAAGCGAAAGGAATACTTCCACATAAATAACTTATAAAAAACAAGAAAACAATTCTCATACAATAATTTTAAAACAAAAAAATATATTTTCAAAAAGTCTAATTTAGATATACTAAATCTGGATATACTCACTCGCACACGCAACTAAAAATTTACAGGCACAGCAGGAAGAGTGCATAAAGTTAAAGGTAAAAGCAAAAATTAAAAATTTCTATTCTTTTCTTATTTTTCAATTGGATATTTCCCCTCACGCTTTACTTTTTACTCTCTTAAAACTTTGTGTCTAACTTAACAATTTACACCGAGATCTAAGATATTATAAAACAGGAATTAAAGAGTGAAATTTCATGACTTTTCGTTTGGAAATTTATCAATAAGTGATTTGGTGTTTTCTCTTAAAATTTTCTTCTTTACTTCATCAGGTATATCAGAAAGTAAAATAG
>DAOOVW010000044.1 GCA_035370465.1 bacterium
GCCTGTTTTGTTGTTGTCCATGCAATATCTACGCTATCTGATAATGTGCCGGAGGGAACAGATGTAATTGTTATAGGAAGAGAATCAGTGCGGTTAAATTCATAATAAATATCACCCCAGGTATCACTAATCTGGATAGATTGTGTATCTTCTGGAATATCAAATGTCCCGCAGAAAGTACTCTCTTTAGGCCAGTCGGAAGTCCTACATCCTTTATATGGAGAAACTGTTGTGAATTCCTGCGAGTATATATTTTTTCCAGAACTATTAAAACATTCTAATTTGTAATCATCATTATAATATGGGGCTATTTCCAAAGATACATCTATTTTACCTGTTGCAATTTCTGTTATATCAAAAACAGAAATTGTTTCTGGAATTAATTGATAATATCCAGGACTTCCTGGAGGTGTTTCTGTTTGTGCGGAAATAAAAATTCTTCTATAACCTGTTGGAACTTCTGCTTTTTTGTAACTTGCAGATTTTGTTTTTGTGCCGAGGGTTGATTGAAAATAATTCTCAAATTCAGAAAAAGTTGATTCAATTGGCCATATAAGAGTGGTAGAAGAACCCATTATATCGTACCAGTATTTATCCTCATACCATGACTGCCCTTTTCTTGGAAAATGTAGAAACCTATTTCTAAAACCATTGATTGAATTGGCAGCAGATTCATCATTTATAAAAGCAGTAAGTCCTTCTACTTGCAGTCCTGCTGGTGGAAATTCATCATATTGCTCTTCTCCTGTATAAAGTCCTATTCCATGTCCCAACTCATGTAAAGCGGCATCAGGAGCAGTTTCATCCACAAAAATTACGCCTCTCCTTAACTTCAAACTTGCTCCTGTTATACCTTCTCCCATCGCTCCTTTTGGCAAAACTGCAACTACAAAATCAATCCGCGGCGTTTCTTCCCCTGCTATCCAATCACCCACGGCAGCAGTTGTATTGATAAATCCCTGGGCGACTGCGAGAGTATTGGCTATTCGGTTCAAAAGGGCGACACTGCTCAGCATTGATAATATTCCACCATGAAAAGTCGTTACCGGCGCGGTCCAGATATTAATGTTTTCTTTTGATATTGGCAGCATAGCCGGTATGAGTTTCTTCAGGGCATTCTCTACGCCTTTACCATCAGGCGCACTTTTGGTATATCCGGCAATAAATAACTGAACTGGCTGAACAACTATATTTAATTGCCTGCTATATGGAGAAGAAAATGTTAAAGTTTTACGAAAGATTTGTTTCACACCCTTATCAGGAGCATCATCAAACCCCTCAATACCTGTTGTATCTATTTTTACTTCTATATAAATTGAATCCTTATCTGTCGCCGGAATGATGAAATCAACGGTGGTATTGCCATAAAAAATATCTTTGCCTAAATTTGAAATATCTCTATGCAGGATTACATTTGTATTTACAGGGTCTATTCCTTTTGTATCTCCATCCAAATATGCTTTGAATTTCACCCCTGAAACATTTGCATAGTTTGTTGCTATATCAAGGGATAATAGTGTTTCTCTACCTTTAAGAAGAGTATGGTCTTTTCTACCTGACCATGGTGAAGGATGGGGCAGACAATTCTGACCGACCACATAATCATTTACCCAGAAAGAAGGCAACTTTTTTTTGTTTTTCATTTCAGACCCAGAACTATTCCAATTAGAAACAAGAAAATGCAGAGTATTAATTTCCGTTCCTCTGGTTAAAAATGTCCGTAACATATTACCAATCACCGGCGCTTTATCACCATAATAATTATCATCTCCCAAGTAAATCGGAGTAAAAGGTCCGTTTAGTCCTTCAAACCTGGGGCCGCTCTGCCCAACAAAACTATTACCGGAAAAAGTGGGATGAACTGAAGAGTCCTCTGACCATTTTGGCAAATCATATACAGAGAAATCGTCAAAAACAAGGTCTGAACCAAAAACACAATCTTTAAATTCGGCTTCATTTCTGTTGTGTAAGGTAACAAAATCGGCGAATTCGCAATTTTCAAATTTTGGACTCCTTCCGTTAATTGAAATAGGAGATAAAAAGGTTGTGTTTTCCGCTTCAAAACTCTTTATTTTTGAAATAGAAAACTCTGATAAAACCGTTGAATCTTTGATGGAAAGAGAGGACTCCTCTGATAGTTGAAGTCCATATATTTCTGACTTGTTAATAGATACAAGAGTATTTGGCTGGACAGTAATTAAAAATTTGCTTTTACAATTCCCAATATTAGAACCAGTGGATTTTTGATAAAAAATCAGTTCTCCATTTCCTCCTATGCTATCAATATTTACTGACTGCTCTCCCCGAAAATGGATATTCACACCATTCAATACCGCACCACTTTGAAAATTTATTGTTCCATCTACATAAATAGAATTATATGAAGCGCTTCCGATAAGTTTGTTCTTTATAGTCAAGGTTTTACCATCCGGGACAACAACATTGCCTTCCAGAGTTGCCACATCGTTTATTGTTTCATTATACAGGAGAGTTCCCCCGATTTTTCCGTTTATATTCACTGATACAGGCAAACCATAATTAACACCATCAATTACTAATTGGAAAGTATAATTTCCTTCTGTAAGTTCACTATGAAGTTTTGTCCCTTCAAGTTTTCCTCCTCCCTCTGGTAAACTTCCTATAACTGCTTCTTCTCCATCACTACAAACAATTTTAATTTCATCTGCTTTGTATCCAATTTCAACTTCGTATTGAAGATGAACACTATCAAGACCTTTATAACTAACACTAATTTTTGTAGCAGCATTACATTTGAAAATAAAAGAAAAAAACACCAATATTGCAATAAAAATTTTTTTCATTTTCCTTTTCTCCTTTTTTTGTATTTTTTAGTATTACCGCGGGGGTTAAATTCACGCGGTTATACTTCTACTTCTGGTATAACATTGCAGTTCTATTCGGCTACTGATAGTTAAATTCACGCGGTTATACTTCTACTTGCTCCGTTGTGCTTGCTAAATCTCCCCTTCTCCTCTCCGCCACAAATCTTGTCGGACAGATGCTTTCTAAAAGAGGGGCAACAATCTCCCTTTACAAAAGGGGAAACTACGATAAATTCCTTCCTTTTATAAAGGAAGGGTGGGAATGGATTTCTCTGTATCTCCTCTTTCAATCCCCCTCTTTCCACCTTTTTTCTCCGATTGCTCCCTCCTTTGACAAAGGAGGGCGGGGGTGGATTTCTAAATCCCCCTCTATCCCCCTTTATTAAAGGGGGAATATTTTGTATGACGCACCAACTCTGCCCTGCTAAACCCTGCTTCCTTAGTCGGTTTTTCAAAGGGGGAACTTATGGGTAAGGGACAGCCCTCTTTACAAAAGAGGGGAGTTACTCCTTCCCTTTATAAAGCATGTCCGCCAATGTTTTAGTGCGATAGTCCGCCAAAGTATCAGTGGCGGAGAGGAGAAGGGGAGCTCGCCCGTAGGGCTATGCCCGAGGGAATGGATTGTCTTACACAGAAGGGTTTAGAGTTTTGCTTACAGACCATCCCTACGCCGAAGTGATAAGTTATACTTACGGGATTTTCATTTATAAATCCCCCTCAGCCCCCCTTTCTAAAAGGGGGGAATATTCCTTCCTTTAACAAAGGAAGGTCTCTCTTTTTGCCACAATATCTAACCCGCAGGACAAGGAATATCCCTTCCTTTAACAAAGGAAGGTTAGGATGGATTTCTAAATCTCCCCCTACCCCTCTTTCTAAAAGAGGGGAGTATTTTGGGATGACGCACCAACTCTGAGGCACAAGGTAAGCAACTTTTGTCGGTTTCCCAAAAAGGGGATATTTTGGGATGGAGTTTTTTTTATTTTCTGCCTGTTTTTATTTCCTCATAAAGAGTTTGTCAAATTATCAGGTAAGTCCAACTACTCTTCTTAATATCAAAATTACATCTGTTATATCCACTTCTCCATCTCCATTTATATCTGCCAGAGAAGTATCTAGAGGGTCTAATTCAATTGCCATCCTCAAACATAATATTACATCTGATATATCTATTCCCCCACTTTTATCAACATCTCCTTTTCCCGGTAATTTCCCATATATTTTTATATCGTCAACTGCCCAATACCAATCCCAATTTGCATTATAATAATGCCATCTTATTTGAACATTTTTTTCCCCGGAAGATATTGAAGTTAAATCAATAATTACTTTTCCTTCTATATCCTGTCTTTTAAATTTTTTTAAATTTTGCCATTGCCCATTTCCTATTTTTATGTCAACATCTCCTATTTCATTTTCATAATATTCAAAAACATTTTTAAATTCTAAATAACAGGTAGCATATGAAGTAAAATCAATAGAAGGGGTTATAAGTTCCTCATCCATATCAACTGTTCCTGCCCAATCACTATCAACAATCATAAAAGGAGAGTTTAAATCCAAATTTCTTCTACCAGGGTTTGTATATGTCCATGTTTTTCCATCATTATATCCATCAACAATAGTCCAGTTAACAGGAATACCTGATGAAAAGTCCTCTGAAAAAACAAGTGTAAAAGAAGAAAATAAATCAGAAGTTAAGAAAGCAGATAAAAACTCATCCCACAATGCACTTTCTGGGAAAGAAATTGTTTCCCCATTATAATCAAAAGCAATTACTTCTCCATAATCAGGAAAGTAAATTGAAAGTCCATAAGAATTATCACTTTCCTCATTATCAGAAAAAACTGTTTGCTTAAAAATATCTTGAAATTCCTCAATTTTTGACTTTAATGTTTCATTTTCTGTTGTCTGATAAAGTTTATTAAAAAAATCATAAAGGTCAATATAAGTTAGTTCATCAAAATTTTTTGTCTCACTTCTAACTAAATAAATATCTAAATATATGTCACTGCTCATAATCTCATCTAACACATAATTTAAAGAATCTATAAGTTGTTGTATATTTATAAGAGAAATTGCGGAAAGTGTATCATAAGAATATGAATTTACAATTATTTCACCGAATTCTTCAGATGTAGATAATGGTTGTGCTTTCAATTCACTTAAAATTTCAACATAATCCCAGCCAGAGGCAGGTTCAACTTCTTCTGATGCGACCATAACAGAAGCGAAAGGACTTAACTCATAGGCAACTTCAATCATACCCATCAAACAGGCATCAAATCCAATTAAATCCACTCCACCAGCATTTTCAATTGCCTGTCTTACTTCATTTGTTGAAAGATAGTCCCCGTCTGTATCATCATAACAAACTTCTTTTAAAACAGGTATTTCTTTACCTGCTATTTGATACATTGACTGATATAAATCTCTCCAACCACCTCCGTGATTCCATAAAATTAAAGTATATTTTTCTGCTGGGTAATTTTCTTTTGCCCAGAGAATAAAATTTGCCAGTGTTTCAGGGTCTCCCATATTTACTTCTCTCTCCCCTTTTCCATCTCCCCAGTTAGAAATTGCATTTTCTTCTGTTGGTTCTATTCCCTTTGTTACATAAAATCTATTACAACCAGTCCAATTCCCATAACTACTGTCATAACGAGAAATTCTATCAAATTGAACAACTATATTAACATTTTCATCAGAACTAATTTCACTCATTTCTAAAAAGTCATCCAAAGCATATTCTTCAAGGTTATTGTCTCCATCTAAATAAATCATAATTGTCCACTTTGAAATTGTTGCTTCAGAAAAGAAAGAGAAAAAAACAAAAAGGAAAAGGATAAATATAAATTTTCTCATAAAGGTATTTTTACTTTTATATATTCCCCATCTTTATCAATAAATTTTGCTTTTTCAATTTTTAAATTCTCTACATCTCCTGATAATGTAATAACAAGTTTATCAAATATTTCTTTATTACCAGCAATTGAAAAAGAGTTTTTTCTTATAATAATATCTGTTTTTTCTGGTTTTATATCTTCAATTTTTATTTTACCTTTTTTTTCAATTTCAATGAAGAAATTTTTAAAATCACCTAATTTATCTGACTTAAATAAAAAAGATGTTTTATCATCATTTTTTTGTTTTTCAATTTCCAGAATTGTTTCAACAGAAAGATTTATTTGAAATTCTTTTTTCATTGTTTCTTCAGTTTCAGGAAAGGCAGAAAAAATAATTTTATAATTCCCTCCTTTTACATTATTTTTGTCCACTTTGATTACTATCTCTCCTTTATTCTTTTCATAATTTATCACAGGAAATTCAATTTCAATACCATCTGGAATTATTTCTTTCCCAAATAATATTTTTGAATTAAGTCCACCATAGTAATCACAACTTAAAGGTATTTCAATTTTATTTTTATCATAAGGAATATACACATTTTCTTCATATTTTAAATTAAACTCCCTTTCCATTGGGACTTTTTTCCATTTCCATAAAATTTTACTGTCCTCTGTTATTATAAAATTTGCCTGATTTGAATTTCCATTTCTGGCAGCACCAGTTCCTTCATAACCAGTGCATACAACTTTTTCCATTTCACTTATTGGCACTCTATCCTCTACCTTACAAATAACACTTTCTCCTTTTGTAAATGTCGTAAAACCATTTGGAGGAGATGGATTTCCATATTCGCTCATAACAAGAAGAATGCAATTATTTGAAGTTGGAGCAAAATTTCCCTGTTGTTCTACCTGATATGTTTTACTTTTTGAAGTTTCTCTCTCTGACCGAACAGGAATATTACTTTCTCTGCCCTGGTTTGTTATTCTTTCTCCTGGTGTATTTCTTATTATTGGTTTAATAGTTGATGTTGGAGAAGAAAGTTCTGGTGTTTCAGGTAAAGAACTTTGAGAATCTTCATTTTCTTTTGTTTCCCCCTTTTCACCTTCAATCTGGATAGTAGATGTAATCCCTATACAATTTAGTTTTTTCCCATCTTTATCAGATAATCTTATCCCTCTTATAGACATATTTACCTTACCACCTTTTTTAATTAAAAATCTGACATATACTAACACACCATTTCCTGAAATACCTTCAAGTTTTGGGTCAAAACCAGCAATTCTTATATTTCCTTCTGATACTTCATTTACCAGAACATTCCAATCAAAAACAAGTTCTCCATTTGAAATTCCATCAAAATTAAGAATCTCTTTATCAAAATAAACATCAAATTGGAAAGCAGAAAACTTTTCTTCACTTGATATTTTTATAGGAATAGTTATTTCACTTACAGAAGAAGAAACAGATAAATTCTCAATTGTAATTGTAGCAGAAAAAACAGAACCTATAAGTAAGAAAAATACCAAAAAAATTACTTTTTTACACATTTTCTTTGTGGAAGTAAATACTTATTAATCTCTATTCATGTTTCAGGTCCAGAAGGGTTATTTTGATTTTAGCCACTAAATTTAATTACTAAAATTATTTTAAAACATATTTTTTAAATGTCAAATTTTTTTCAAAAGCAAAAAAAGCAACTTATTTATTTTTATTCTTCCATTGTCTTCCAAAATATGTCTCATTTACTTCTACTATCCATCCAAAATTCTTTGGAATATCTCTTTGCATAATTTCTCTTATTTTATTACAACATTTTAAAATTTTATACTCTGATAATCCCGTTTGCTCTTTTATCATTTTTACCCTTTTAGATATTAAAAATCACCTCAAAAATTTCTTCCATTCATATCTGCAATTTTTACACCTTATTTTACCCCTTCTCTTTCTTCCTCGCTCTCTGATACCTCTCTGCTATTTTTTACTTATTTTCTTCCTTATTCCCATTTTTAATTCCTTTTTCATTTGCACCTCCGGTTTTTTCTTATTTTATCCGAAGGTGCTATTTAAATCCTATTTTTCGAGTAGATTCCTATTTTGTCTTGTCTAACATACCTTTTGGAGTAGATTTATTATGTCTCAATTCGTTGGTTTGAAGTTTATCATTTTAAAAGGTATAATATTTTTATGGAAAATGTAAGAGAACCAGTAGTAGCAGGTTATTTTTATCCATCTTCAAAGTCACAACTTTTAAGAATGCTTGAAGAGTTTATCAAAAAAGATGATGAAAAAGAAGATGCAATATCAATAGTGGTTCCTCATGCGGGCTATATTTATTCTGGGAAAACAGCAGGGAGTGTCTATTCAAAAATTGTAGTTCCTGAAACTGTTATAATTATCGGTCCAAATCATACTGGATATGGAGAACCATATGCAGTTGCTTCTTATGATTGGTGGCTTACTCCTATTGGTAAAATTCCTGTTAATAAGAACCTTGTTAATCTTCTTGTTGAGAAAAGTAGATATCTTCAAATAGATAATTTTGCTCATGAAAGAGAACATTCTGTTGAAGTACAACTGCCTTTTCTTCAAGTTGTAAAAAGTAATTTTAAGATTGTTCCAATAACTTTGATGGGATATATTGATAATCCGGCGTGGATTGAAATAGGAGAGGCAATTGCTGAAAGTATAAAAGAACTTGGAGAAAAGGTTCTAATTGTTGCCAGTTCTGATATGACCCATTATAAACCACATGATATTGCTGAAGAAAATGATAAGTATGCTATTGAAGCAATTTGTTGTTTAGATGAAGACCTTTTAATTGAAAGGATACTTGAAAGGGAAATTTCAATATGTGGGTATGCTCCAATAATTGTCTCAATTGTTGCTTCAAAAATTTTAGGAGCGCAACAAGGAGACCTCATAAGATATACAACAAGTGGAGAAACTTCAGGTGACAGGGACCAGGTAGTTGGTTATGCAGGAATACTTATAAAATAGGAATTATGACAAGGGAGTTTGAGTTTGTTTATATTTCTTTTAATTTCTCTTTCAGTTGCAAGTATTTTTTATTCTCTAAAACTTTGTGAAAAAGATAATTTTCCAGAATTTTTGCTCATTTTTTTAATTATCTTTTATTCTCAAATACTTTGTTTTTCTATAGCTTTAGGTCTTTTTCATATTTTAAATTTAAAATTTCTTTTCTTTTTTTCTCTTGTTTCTGTTATTATTTCTATTTTAAAATATAAAAAAGAAACTATTAAAATCTTTTTAACATCATCTTTTTCTAACTTTAATATTATTATTTTTTCCCTTGTTTTCTCTTTTTATTTCTTTGCCTGTATTCAACTTTCTTTTCTACTACCTCCTCTTGCAACAGATGGACTTCTTTACCATCTTCCTTTTGCAGTTCACTTTTTAAAAACATCCTCAATTTCTTTATGCCCTCTTTATTTTGTTGATATTGCTATGAGTTATTATCCCTTTGGGGGAGAAATATTTTATTTTTTTACTTTACTTTCACAAAAGGACTTT
The DNA here is from genome assembly GCA_035370465.1 of bacterium. Lineage (NCBI taxonomy): Bacteria > bacterium. The sequence continues at coordinate 9,225 of DAOOVW010000044.1, forward strand.
TTACTTAAATTCACGCAATTGCCTTTTCTTATTATGGGAACTATTTCTGTTTTTTTAATCTCCAAGGAACTTTCTTTCTCAAACATTTCATCACTCCTAACTTCTTTAATTTTTGCTATGATAAAACCTATTTTTCAAGAAGCATCTCTATGCTTTGTTGATCTTATGATGGCTTCAACTTTTCTTGCTTCTATCTATTTTTTATTAAAAGACAAGAAAAAATATATTGTTTTAGCAATTCTTTCATGTACAATTTTAATTTCAATAAAAACACTTTCTTTAATTTATTTTCTTTTTTTAGTTCCTTTTTTCTTTAAGAAAAGAGATGGGAAATACATAAAAAAAGATATATTTTTCTCATTAGTTTATTTCTTTTTCTTTGGATTTTTTTCATATATAAGAAATTTCATTGTTACAAAAAATCCATTTTACCCGGCTAATATCTCTATTGGAAAATTTACAATTTTTCCCGGCTCATACATTTACAAAAAGGGACTTCCAATAAATTGCTTTAAAATTTTATTTCACCCACAATCTCATATAGACCCTTCTTTTTTTATAATTTCTATTATGTTTCTATTTCTATTTATTTCTATTTTTATTTATTGTATAGAAAAAAGAAAATTCCCTTATTTATTTTTTCTTCCTTTTTTTATAATTTTGGGATATTTTATTTTAATTCCTCCTAATTATTATCAAATAAGACATCTCCTTCCAATTTATGGAATTTGTGCAATTGCCTTTGTTTTTCCATTTCAAAAAGGATACTTTCAATATCTTCCTTTTTTATTTCTTTTTTATTTCTTTTGTCTCCTTTTTCCTTATAACCACCAAAATGTTTATCTTTTCCTTATTATCTTTACAATTTTTACAATTTCTTTTTATTTGATTAAAAAATTTCCTATTTTTAATTTTATTTTCTTCTTTTTCTTTTTTCTCTATCTTTCCGTTTATTTATTTCCTGTTGCAACTTTTTCATATAATAAAGTCAAGTTTAAAATATGGGGAACATTTTATAAGGACTTTGCTGATGTGTGGGAATTTGTTGGTAAAAGCAAAAACAAAAATATCTCTTATGTTGGTGGGTTTCTTTTATATCCATTTTTTGGAGAAAATTATTCCAATAATCTTTATTATCAATCTGTAAATTCTGTTGAAACATATCCAGTCCATTTTTACAAAGGAAAAATTGTTTTCTCTGAAGAAAATCCAGAAAAAATTTATAGAAAGGACCCATCATTTAATCTCTGGTTTATGGGACTAAAAAAGAAAAAAATTGATTGGGTAGTTTTGAAAAAAGATGAATATTATATTGAAAAAGAATGGATTGAAAAAAACCCTCAATATTTTAAATTAATATTTTCAGGTAAAATTACAGAAATTTATAATTTTTTATACTGATAGTTTTGGATATTTTATTTATAATTATATGTTTTTTAATTACTTTTTAAGAATAATAATTTACAAATACCAAGAAAAGCATAAATAGAAGATACTATCAAAAATGTATTTTTAAATTCAAACATATTACTTAAAAAACCACAGCAAATAGGACCCATAGAACTACCTAATCCTATAAAAAATTCATGTATCTCTGTTTTAAATCCAAGTTTTAGGTGTGAAATTAAACTATTATGATAAGAAATAGCACTTAATATACCTATTATTGAAAAAGGAATTAAAAATTCAACTGGTTTTTTCAAAAAAAGAAACAGAAAAAATGACAGAGAAAAGAAAAAACAGGCAAAAGGGAAAAAGAATTTATTTTTAAAAACAGGTTTATTTCTTATTAGAAAGAATGTTAAAAAATTAAAAACCTGAAGAGAAGAAACAAGAAAACTTATATTTTTAGGTGATAATTTTATTTCAAGTCCATATCTTGGAAAAAGAAAAAATGAATAACCAACTGCAAAATAACTTAAAAAATTCAAAATTCTTACATCTTTTATATCTTTTTTATTTATATTTTTTCTCTCAATTCCTTCAAAGTTATTCTTATTTATAATAGGAGATAGATGATTTTTTTTGAATAAAATAAAGTAAATACCAAGAATTATAAGAAGCAAACCCGATATAATAAATGGTAAAGAATTTCTAATTGAATAAATAAAACCTGAAAGGAAAAATCCAATAATAACACCAAATGACCATGAAATATTAAAATATCCTGTATGTTTTGGTTCTGTTTTTCTGAAAGATAATTGAATATTTGGCCAGAATCTTCCAAATAGAAACCCAATTAGTAATAGTGATATTAAAAAAACTTTCCATGGCAAAGCAGATAATAAAAGATAAAATAAACCAATAAAGAAAATTGTAAAGGGGAAAATTTTTTCTTCTTCATATTTTGAAAAAATAAATGTTGTAATTGTATATGAAAAATTTATTAAAAAGCCAGAAAGTCCAATACTGAATTTACTCACATTGTATTTTTCAGTGAGATACATTGGAATAGACACATCTACTATACTGGTTGACATACTAACTAAAAAAGCAATTATATTTAAAATTAAGTACATTTTTATAATAATTTGGTAATTTTAAAATTTTTGTCTTAATTTTTACTTAATTAAACCAATATATCATACCATAGGTAAACCCTAAAACAATTAGGAAATGATAAATTTCTTTAAAAAATCTTATACAAAAGCAATTAATATGGTATAATAAAAAGTAATAAGTCAGTAGAACCTTTATGTTAGGCACAAATGAAAATCCATCCCCTCGGGCATAGCCCTACGGGCGAGCCCACCTTCTCCTCCACAAAGCGTGGCGGACAGGATTTGTTAAAGGAAGGAATAAGAACAAAAAAAATCCCCTCTTTGAAAAACCGACAAAAGCAGATTACCTTGTGCCTCAGAGTTGGTGCGTCATACAAAATATTCCCCCTTTAACAAAGGGGGATGGAGGGGGATTTAATATGAAATCCATCCCATCCTTCCTTTTTCAAAGGAAGGAGTATATTTTTCCCCTTTAAT
>DAOOVW010000045.1:0-3156 GCA_035370465.1 bacterium
CAGGGTCTCATCCAGAGGGTTTTCTATCGCCAGTTGTCCCACCTGTCCCGCATCGGCCAAAGCCGCCAGTATGTCATCCGGCTTCACCCCGCCGGAACAAAACAGGACCCACCAGACCGCCACGCTCCCGACCGCGACGGCCAGTCCCGCAGCCACCACTGGAACCGAATTCCGCATAAGCCTTCCGTCGAGTTCCCCCGTAAATCCGACGAAACACAACTACACAGCCAATGCTCCATGCTACCATACTTCGGTACCCGCTTTCAACATCGGCTCGGGAACCTTGAGCTTGAACTTCGTAAAGAACAACCGCATATACTCGGCACACAAAAAAAGCCCCGTCGGTTTTGCCGACGGGGCTTGGGTATTCAAGAAACAGTTAAGCCTGAGCCGCGAAAGCACCTGACTTTCGTCCGTGGTCCCAAAACTGACCACAAACGTCTAAGTAATCCTTAGAAAGGAGGTGATCCAGCCGCAGGTTCCCCTACGGCTACCTTGTTACGACTTAGTGCCAGTCGTCGGACTTACCGTCGGCAGGCGTCTCCTTGCGGTTAACAACCCGACTTCGGGTACTTCCAACTCCCATCACTTGACGGGCGGTGTGTACAAGGCTCAGGAACACATTCACCGCGACATAGCTGATTCGCGATTACTAGCGATTCCAACTTCATGCAGGCGAGTTGCCAGCCTGCAATCCGAACTGGGGCCGGCTTTTTGCGATTTGCTCCACCTCGCGGTCTCGCGTCGCTTTGTACCGGCCATTGTAGCACGTGTGATGCCCTAGGCATAAAGGCCATGATGACTTGACGTCATCCCCACCTTCCTCCGGTTTAACACCGGCAGTCCCGCTAGAGTTCCCGGCATGACCCGCTGGTAACTAACGGCAAGGGTTTCGCTCGTTAAGGGACTTAACCCGACATCTCACGACACGAGCTGACGACAGCCATGCAGCACCTGTGCAAGTTTCACTCCGAAGAGCAGCTTAACCTGTTTCCAGGCAAGCATCCAAGCATGTCAAACCTAGGTAAGGTTCTGCGCGTTGCTTCGAATTAATCCACATGCTCCACCGCTTGTGTGAGCCCCCGTCAATTCCTTTGAGTTTTAGCCTTGCGACCGTACTCCCCAGGCGGCTTACTTAACACTTTTGCTTCGACTGTGCCGGCGTCAGAACCGCCACAATCTAGTAAGCATCGTTTACGGCGTGGACTACCGGGGTATCTAATCCCGTTCGCTCCCCACGCTTTCGTCCCTGAGCGTCAGTTCTGGGATAAGAAACTGCCTTCGCCAGTGGTGTTCCTGCCGATATCTACACATTTCACCGCTACACCGGCAGTTCCGTTTCTCTCCCCCAGACTCAAAGTCAGAATGTCTCAACTCCAATTCTTTGGTTGAGCCAAAGGATTTCAGAGTTGACGCTCCTGACCGCCTGCGGACCCTTTACACCCAGTAAATCCGGGTAACGTTTGTCCCCTCCGTATTACCGCGGCTGCTGGCACGGAGTTAGCCGGGACTTCCTCTGGAGGTACCGTCATCCGCCATAGGCGGATTCTTCCCTCCTGACAGGGGTTTACAACCCGAAGGCTTTCATCCCCCACGCGGTGTCGCTGGGTCACCCTTTCGGGCATTGCCCAAGATTCCCCACTGCTGCCTCCCGTAGGAGTCGGGGCCGTGTCTCAATCCCCGTGTGGCTGGCCGTCCTCTCAGACCAGCTACCCGTCTTTGGCTTGGTGGGCTTTTACCCCGCCAACTACCTGATAGGACTCAGGCCCATCCTCTGGCATTTCCCTTGCGAGAAATTTTTCTCATTCACCATCTGGCAAATGAGAATATCAGGTATTAGACCACCTTTCGATGGATTATCCCTGTCCAGAGGGTAGATTACCCAAGTGTTACTCACCCGTCCGCCGCTTTCCCTAAGGAAATCTCACCATAAGGTAAAATTTCTTTAGTTCGACGCACGACTTGCATGTGTTATGCACACCGCCAACGTTAACCCTGAGCCAAGATCAAACCCTCAGAGTAAATTCAACCGGATACCCCAAATTTCCAAAGAACTTTTTTTACAAATTTATTTTACCTTCTTACTTTCATGTTGTCAATACTTATTCTGCTGGTGCTTCTGGTGCTGGTGCTTCTGGTGCTGGTGCTTCTGGTGCTGGCATTCCTTCTGGACCCATTGGTCCTTCCATTGCTGGTGGCATTGCTTCTGGTGTTGCCGCTGGTTTTTTCGTCATCTGTTTAATTATAAAAAAGAGCGCCACCAGAATTATAATTATCAGAATTACCAATGCTGCTGGATTCATCTTTTTTTCTGCCATTTTTTCTCACCTCCTTCCATTCTATAAAATATAAAACAAATTTTAATTTTTGTCAATGGTTTATTTTACCTCAAATTTGTTTAAATGTATAATATCTTTTAAATTTCTTTTTGGAACATGCATTATTTCTTGCTCATCTTTCCAATATTTTACACTTCCATTAAATTCTTCAATAACTGATTTTTCAGCAGGATATCCTAATGCAATAACAGAATCAATGATATAATTTCCGGGTATTTGTAAAATTTTTCTTACTTGTTTTCTGTTTACTGAACCAATCCAGCATGTTCCTATTCCTTCATAAGTTGCACAAAGAAGAATATTTTCAATTGCAGCACCACATTCAAGTTTATATTTTAAAACATTTATTTGTTTATTGGCAATTACAACAATATAAGAAACAGGCCTTTTTCCTTCTGGTGGTTGTCCCTTTTCTCCAAGATAGCCAGCCCATGCAAGATTTGGGAATATCTCATCAACAACTTCTTTTTTATTAACAACAATATATTCCAATGGTTGTAAGTTAGAAGCACTTGGTGCTAATCTTGCCATGTCAATAAATTTTATAAGAAGTTCATTTGATATTGGTTTTTGTTCAAATCTTCTAATTGTTCTTCTTTTTTTTATAACTTCATAAATATCCATTCTATTTTCTCCCTTTCAAATCAATGCGTCCTCTAAAAATCGTAGCGCACGCCCATTGAAAAACTTCGGGGTGCCCGGATTGTGCTATCTGTAAATTCCCCTATCCCCTTTCCCCTTTACTAAAGGGGGAAGGATATCTCCTTCCTTTGAAAAAGGAAGGATGGGATGGATTTCCTGTAATTTCTTTAAATCC
>DAOOVW010000045.1:3256-4694 GCA_035370465.1 bacterium
GAAATTCCTCTTTAAATCCCCTCTAACTCCCGTTGTGCCTATTGAAATACATTACGGCACCAACTCTGCTTTGCTATCCTTTGCTTCTTTCGTCGGTTTGAACCCATGTTCAAATCCTCTCAATGAAGCGTGCAAGTCGGGGCGCCCGGATTTGAACCGGGGACCCCCAGAACCCCATTCTGGTGCCCTAAGCCAGACTGGGCCACGCCCCGATTAAAACCTGCCTTCTCTTATTCCCCTGATATAGTTCATACAAAATTCATCATTTCCTGTCAATAGATTTGTTGTATATAATCCCTCTTTTATATCAACAATTGTAGGGTCAATTATTACTGAATCAATCCCTTCATAAATACATAAAGAAAGAAAATATTTATTAACAATTTTTCTTTTGGGAAGTCCAAAAGAAACATTTGATAACCCGCAGGTTGTTTTTACTTCTGGGACTTCTTCTTTTATTTTCTTTACACACTTTAAGAAATTCATTGCATTTTTTATATCCACACTTATTGGTTCAACCAAACAATCTATAAAAATATTTTCCTTTTTCATTCCTATCTGGGAAAGTGCATCTATTAGATTTTTTGCAATTTCAATTTTTTTTTCAATAGTTTTTGGAATACCATTATCATCCATTGTTAAAACAATTATTTTACATTCAGGAAACCTTTTTATTATATCAAGTAATTTTTTCTTTTTATCTTTCTCACCATTTATTGAGTTAATTATTATATCATTATTTTCTACAAAAGCAAGTGCAAATTTTATTACATCCGGGTCTGAACTATCAATGCATATTTTAGAAATATTTTCTTCTTTTGTAATTTCAATCAACCATTTAATATCCTGTTTTTCTCTTTCTTGTCCTTTTCCTGTTCCTGCATTTAGGTCAATATAGGTAGCGCCATTCTCAATTTGTTTTCTTATTTCTCTTTTTATATAATTTTTATCTTTTTCTTCAATTGCTTTTTTTATATGTTCTCTTGTGCCATTTATTCTTTCCCCTATTATAATCATCTCTCTCCTATTTTGGTATTTATATTATTTTAATTATCCTATTACCATAAAGAAATTCTCCTTCTCCATCATTTTCAACTAATTTTTTCATATTTGAGACAACTTCACTCCATTTTAAATATTTTGGTAATTCTATTTCAATTGGTAATTGTCCTGAATAATTTGATTTTTTTAACTCTTTTATAAACCATTTCCAGTCAATTGTTCCTTGAATTGGTGGAAGATGTAGGTCTCTTTCTCCATCATTATCATGCAGGTGGAATGTAAAAATTTTATCTTTCAGGGCAATAAATTCTTCTTTAAATTTTCCTATAGTATGTGCATGCCCTGTATCAAAACAAACGCCAAGATATGGAGAATTAAATTCTTCAATTATTCTTATTATTTCTTCCCCTGTCCCTATCATTGTTTCAGGATATAG
>DAOOVW010000045.1:4794-11838 GCA_035370465.1 bacterium
TTTTAAAAATTTTTTATAGTCATCTATCTCTTTATCATTAAAAAGAAGAAAATTTCCATAAACCTCACTCCATATATACTTAATAGAAACATCTTTTAGTATTTCTTCAATTTCCTCTTTTTTAGATAAATCAACAATTCTTACAGCAATTTCATATTTTCCCATTTTCTCCCTTTATTATATTTGCAAATTAAAAATTCACGGTATTAGTTAATATTGTAATATAATATATTAAAAATGGAAATTTCAAAAGAGGTATTTGAGGAAATAATATATCAGAAATTAAATTGTTTGCCGAAAGAGATAAAAGATAAACTTGAGAATATATGTTTTATTGTTGAGGAAAATGCCCCTTCATATACACTTCTTGGTCTTTATCATGGAGTTCCCTATCCTAAAAGAGGTCCTTCTTACTCGCTTGTTTTGCCGGATAGAATTATCCTGTACAAAAGGAATATTGAAGCGGGTTGTAAAACAGAAAAAGAACTTATAAAAAGAATAGAAAAAGTTTTGTTTCATGAAATTGGACATTATTTGGGGTTAGAAGAAAAGCAATTAAGAAAATTAGGACTATAAATCAATGTTTTTACTACCAGGTTTTACCAGTGGTATTCCCCTTTTACATAAAGGACATTCAGATGAATTATAATTTTTAACTTCAAGTTTTACAAGTGACCTTAAAGGATAGTTAAATTCAATTTTACCTCTTTCAACTATACACCCAATTCCTTCTATTTGTCCTTTAACTTTTTCAACAATATCAATTATTTCTCTAACAGAACCACCTGTTGTTATTACATCTTCACATATAAGAACCTTCTCTCCTTTTTCAATTTTAAAGCCCCTTCTTAATTTCATTTTACCTTCTTCTCTTTCTGCAAAAATACTACGTGCTTTCAATATTCTTGCAAGTTCATAGGAAATTATTATTCCACCAATTGCAGGTCCAATAACAACATTTATTTTTTTCTCTTTAAAGTTGTTTGCTAAGTTCTCACATAGAATTTGACCATAGTCAGGATACTGAAAAATAATTGCCATCTGAAAATATGTATCTGAATGGAGTCCTGATGAAAGAAGAAAATGTCCAGTTAAAATTGCACCTGTTTCTTTTAAAATTTTTAATATATCATTCATTTTTTTATTATAACATTTTTTAAGGACATCGTCATCTGTGCGGACTAGTCCATACTTTTTTGGCTCACCTTATTTTTTTTAAAAAAAATTGTTTCTTCTTTCAAAATTTCTATGTATTTTTTTATAATAAAATCAGTCATTTCATTTCTATTATTTTGAAAGAAATTTTTTACTTTTCCAACGGGCATTATTCCCATAAGGGTATTTGTAATAAAAATCTCATCACACTCACTTAAAGTTTTAGCAGTGAACTTTCCTTCTTTTATTTTTATTTTATTTTTTTGACATATTTCAATGATTATTTTTCTTGTTATTCCATTTAAAATTCCACAATCTAATGAAGGAGTATAAACTATATTATTTTTCACGAGAAATAAATTTGAAACAGTTGTTTCAGTAAGAAAATCATTATTGTTCAGAAAAATTGTATCTTCACAACCATTTTCTTTTGCTTCAATTTTCCCTATTATATTTTCAAGAAAGTTAAACGACTTTATTTTTGTGAGAGGCGACTTTTCATTTCTTATAATTTTTTCGCTTATAATACAACTTATTCCTCTTTCATAAAAATACTTAGGATAGGAAGTAAAATTTTTTAATATAATAAGAATATTTGTTTCTTTTCCCTCAGGGATAACACTTTTTCCTTTTTTTCTCCAGACATTAATTCTTATATATCCATTTTTTATCCTAAATTTTTTTAAGTATTTCAGTATTGACTTTTCAATTTCATTTTTTGGTGGTATTCGAAAACCACAGAAATCTGCACCTTTTTTCAACCTTTCATAGTGTTCAAAAAATCTAAAAAGTGAGTAGTTTTTTGAAATAATTGTTTCAAATATACCATCCCCAAAGAGAAATCCCCTGTTTAAAATTGGCAAACCAATATCTTTTTTTTGTTTTACTTTTCCATTAACTAAATAAATTTCCGGCATTTTGGTCAATTCCCAATGTAAGAAATAAATTCTTCGTTTTTATAAGTGTTTCTTCATATTCTTTTTCAGGGATACTATCCCAGACAATTCCGCCACCAACAGGATAATAAATTTTATTCTCTTTATGCAAAATTGTTCTTATTAAAATGTTAAGGAGCATATTTTTATTAAATCCTATATATCCAAGCGAACCAGTATAAAAAGACCTTTTTTCTGGCTCAAGTTCTTCTATTATTTCCATTGCTCTTATTTTAGGTGCCCCTGTAATTGAACCACCGGGAAATATATTTTTTATTATATCAACAGGAGCTACTTCTTTTTTTAATATTCCTTCAATAGTAGAAGTTGTCTGGAAACATGTTTTGTATTTTTCTATTTCAACAAGTTTTTTTACTTTAATACTACCAAATTCACATATTTTTCCGATGTCATTTCTTTCAAGGTCAACAATCATAATAAGTTCGGCTCTGTCCTTTTCACTATCTAATAATTCCTTTTTATTTTCAGAGTCCTCTTTTCTGTTTTTCCCTCTTGATATAGTACCTTTCATTGGTTTTGTTATTATTTTTATTCCATATTTTTTTATAAAAAGTTCAGGAGAATTGGAAAGAATTTGAAAGTTATTAAAGTCAAAATATGCAGAATATCCAGAAGGATTTATTTTTCTAATTTTGAGATAAATTTCTGATGGATTAAATATCCCTTCTGCTTGAAATCTTTGGGAGAAATTAATCTGATAAACATCCCCCTGTTTAATATAGTTTTTTATTTTTTCAATTGAACTGACATATTCAGAAAATTTCATATTGGAAGAAAAATTTTTAATTTTAGCTTCTTTTTCATCATTTTGAAATTTAAGAGAATTTTTTATTTCTGATGAAATTAAAGAAATTTTCTTTTTGAATGTGCTTTCTTTCTCAAAAAAATTTATTCCAGTTAAGATAAGTTTTTTTTTAATAATATCAAATATAAGAAAAGTGTCGTAAAAGCAGAAAAAAATATCGGGTATTTTTAAAATATCCGGATTTATGTCTGGTAAATTTTCAAATTTCAACCCTGCATCATAACCCAAATACCCAACTGCCCCTGGAATAAAGAAAAAACGAGTATCTACCCAGTATTTTTCAAGAAGTTCATTCAGGTAATCAAAAGGTTTTCCTATATAAGTTTTTTTTGAATTGGTGTCTTCTATTGTTATTTTATCTCCTTTGCTTTTAAAAATAAGAAATGGTTCAAAACCAACTATTGAATATCTACCGTAAGATGGTGAAACACTATCAAGGAAAAAGAAAAATTTTTTGGTATGGAATGACTTGAAAATGAGCTCAGGAGGTAGGTAATTTAGGTATTCAAAGAAAATATTCATCATTTTTCAAGTTTTTTAATTTTATTAACTCTTTTTAAATGTCTCCCTTTTAAAAATGGTGTTTCAAAAAATGTCTTTGAAATTTCAAGAGATAAAGTATTTCCTAACAATCTTCCTCCGAGTGTTAAAATATTTGCATCATTATGTTGCCTGGCGAGAAGTGCATCATAAATTGTACAACATCTTGCTGCTCTTATTCCTTTAAATTTATTTGCTGATATACTCATTCCTATTCCTGTTCCACATATTAAAATACCAAATTCAATTTCTTTCCTTATTATTCCTGATGCAACTTTTTCAGCAAAGTCCGGATAGTCAACTACTTTTTTAATTTCAGGTCCATAGTCAATTATTTCATAACCATCATTTTCAAGTTCTTTTTTTAAAAAGTCCTTCATTTCAAAGCCAGCATGGTCACTTGCTATACCTATTTTCATATTGCCATCCTTTTTAAAACAATATTTTTGACTTTCTCTTTTATTATATCTCTTATTTCTTCATAATGAAAAAGTTCTTTTCCTGCTGGGTCTGGTACATCTAAAACAAATATTTTATTTTCTTCTTTCGGAATAATTGATAAAATTTTTTCTTTTTGTTCTTTTTCCATAACAAAAATAAGGTCTGACTCTTTTAACATTTGGAAATTTAATGGTTTTGAAACAAAATTTTTAATTTCTATTCCAACTTTTTTCATCACTTCAAGTGTTTTATCAGATATTTTACCCCAAGATGTTATTCCAGTTCCAGCAGAATTTACTTCAATTTTAACATTTTTTTCTTTTAAGAAATTTTTTAAAAAATATTCAGCCATAGGACTTCTACAGGAATTGCCTTCACAAACAAAAATTACTTTTCCTCTTACAAGTTTAGGTGGAGAAAAAGATACATCCCAGATTGTTGATTCTTTCCCTTCTGTTTTTCCACCATTAATAATTAAATCCACTTTGTTTTTAACTTCATCAGATATTTCAGATAGACAGGAAGGTGTTTTTTCGCCTGATATATTTGCACTTGTTGAGGCAATAATTTCAAAATTTTTTAAAACATCAAGAAGAAATTTATTATCAGGAATTCTTAGTCCTATTTTTTTCTCATCAGAAGTTAGAAATGGAATTTCAATTTTACTTTTTCCAATTATTGTTGTACTTCCTGGCCATTTTTCTTTTATAAACTGGCGGTCAATTTCTATATATTTTTCTGCTTTTTCTATTGTATCAACAAATCCAATTAACATTTTTTTATAATCCCTTTTTTTAATTTCATATATTTTTTCTTTGCTTCTGTCATTAAATCCACCTGATATCAATCCATAAACTGTATCTGTTGGGACAATAACAACTCCACCCTTTTTAAGGGTATTTACCACAACTTTAATATTTTCTTCTTTCTCTTCTAATATCTTTTCCATTTTTTTATTTTTGTTGATGGGAGGTGCACTTACAGGAATTTATAAATTTTTCATAAGATATTTTTTCCATTTCTTTATAAAAAGAAGTCCTTTTTAAAAGTTCATCAAAATTAACTAAATGCGCATCAAAATCAGGTCCATCAACACATGCAAATTTTGTTTCTCCACCAATAGAGACCCTGCAACACCCACACATTCCTGTTCCATCAACCATAATTGGATTTAAACTTGCAATTGTTTTTATGTTATGTTCTTTTGTTATTTCTGACACCTTTTTCATCATAGGAATCGGACCTGCTGTTAAACAATAATCAATTTTTTCCCCATGTTGTATTAAATCAACAAGCATTTCAGTATTAAATCCTTTTCTGCCTTTACTTCCATCATCTGTTGTAATATAAATTTCATCACTTATATTTTTTAATTCTTCTTCAAGTATTATTAAATCCTTATTCCTTGCACCAATTATTGTAATTAGATAATTTTCTTTTTCTTTAAATGTTTTTGCCATCCAGAATATAAAAGCAGCTCCAACTCCTCCCACAATAATACATACATTTCCATATTTCTCAATTTCTGTTGCTTTTCCAAGAGGACCCACAATATCTAAAATATTTTCTCCATTTTCTAAAAATCCTAATTTTGCTGTTGTTGTTCCAACTTCCTGAAATATAAGAGTTATTGTTTCTTTTTCTTTATTTACATCTGCAATTGTTAATGGTATTCTTTCTCCTTTTTCGTCAACTCTTAAAACAATAAATTGTCCTGGTTTTGCTTTTTTAGAAATAATAGGAGAGATAACTTCAATTCTTTTAATTTTTTCTGCTAATTGTTCTTTTTTTATTATTTTATTCATTTTTTAAAATTATTTTGGAAGGACTATTCCTTTTGCTTTATCATATTTACCAGAAAGGTCCTTATATGACTTTTCACAAATATCTTCTCCTGAAATAAAAATAACCTGCCCAATTCCCTCATTTGCATAGACCTCTCCATCAACAGAAGAAAGATTTGCAATTTGTATTGTTATATATCCTTCCCATTCTGGTTCTAATGGTGTTACATTTATTATTATTCCACATCTTGCATAAGTTGATTTTCCAAAACAAATTCCAAGAACATCTCTTGGAATTTTAAAATATTCTTTACTTCTTCCAAGAATAAAATTATTTTTTTTTATTTTACATACATCACCTTTAAATTCATCAAACTGGTCTTTTGTTATTTTTTTAGGGGAGACAATTCCAATTCCTTTAAAAATAAGAAATTCATTAGATAATGTAAAATCATATCCATAAGAAGACAGCCCAAAAGAAATTCCTTTTTTTATTTTTTCAGGAAAAAAAGGAGTAATCATTCCTTTTTCTCCTAACATTTTTATCCATTTATCTGACTTTACCATTTTTTTATTTGAAAATAATAAAGCCACCTCGGGGACTCGAACCCCGGACCCGCGCATTACAAGTGCGCCGCTCTGCCGCTGAGCTAAGGTGGCAAACTCTTGCTATTTTAATAATTTATGCAATATTCCCTTTTATCCTGAACATATTAGTCAGCATTCCATTTCTTTCTCTCTTTTATAAATTTCTTTTTAATTATACCCTTTTCATCTCCATTTTTCAAAATTTATTGATTCAAATGTATTTTCTTCTATAAATTTATTCAAACATTCAATATCAAACATTAATTCTTCCCAATTTATTACTTTTGGGTTATCCCTAAAAATGATAAAATGTGGCTGTGGATATAAGATATGAGAAGGAGTTTTGGAAAGCAAGAAGTGGTAAAAAAAGGGAAAAAATTTTATTTATCTTTAATATTGGAGATATAATAATAGGAAATTATAAACTGAAGAAAAAATAAATAAATTACTTTTTTTTGCTTGTTAAAAAAATTTGCCATTTTTAAAAGTATGTTTTAAAATATCTTTAGATAATTAAATTTAGTGGCTAAAATTAAAGATAATCCAAAAATTTTAGGGCTTTAAAAATAAAAACTATCACACAATCATGTGGTAATAACAATGTATTGACAGAAAAAAAGAAGGGGTAAAATAATAGTAAAAGAGGAAGGAAAATGATGAAAAGAATAGTAGGAAGTAATAATAGAGAAGAAGTAATAGTCAAGAAAAAGAACACACACCTAGTATCTTTTTGTTTTTTCCTTATAATCACAATTTCTTTTTTAATCATTACAAA
>DAOOVW010000046.1 GCA_035370465.1 bacterium
TTTATTTTTAAATTTTTCTTCATACTTTTTTAGTTCTTTTAAATCAAATCGCATTTGTCCACTTGCAGAAACTTGTGCTTTAATAAATTTATTTACAAGATTATGGAGTGTTTCAACTGAAATCCCTAAATATTTTGCTGCTTCTATTGCTGAAAGATAGGTTCTATCTTTATAGTCATTTGATTCTGTTTTTATCATTTTTTGCCTTAATAGTGTCTATACAAAAAAGTTATAGATAAATATATTATTTATATTTATTTTATCAATTTTGTAAAATAATTCAAAAAGGAATGTTTGAACTGCGAAGACAATAACAAAAAAATTATTTCTTATATTCTTAACTCTAAAATTTTAACAAAATATAAATTAAATTGGAAAATTATGTCCACCAAACTTTTGGTTTTGGTTGTCTTATTAAAACACTTTTTAAAAACTCAACTGCTTTTTTCAGTCCCTCTTCTGTGCTCATCAGGGAATCTTCATGTTCTATACTCAAAACACCATCATATCCAATCATCCTTAATGTTGAAACAAAATCATTCCAGAATTCAGTTCCATGTCCATATCCGACTGTTCTAAAAATCCAACTTCTATTTACCTCATCTAAATATGTTTTTGTATCAAGAACACCATTTATTGCTGTATTGTATGGATTTATTTTTGTATCTTTTGCATGAACATGATAAATTGCACCTTTAAGTTTCTTCAAAGCAGCAAGTGGGTCAATCCCCTGCCAGAATAAATGAGATGGGTCAAAATTTGCCCCAATTTCTTCTCCAACCTCTTTTCTTAATTTTAAAAGTGTTTCTGGATTATAAACAACAAATCCAGGATGCATTTCAAAACAAATTTCTTTTAAATTATGCTTTTTTGCAAATTCCACTTCTTCTTTCCAAAATGGAATAACTTTTTTCTCCCATTGCCATTTTAAAATTGCAGAAAAATCATCTGGCCAGGGGCAAACAACCCAGTTTGGATATTTGCTATTTTCACTATCACCAGGACATCCAGAAAAAGTATTTATTCTTGGCACTCCTATTTTTTCAGCCAGTTGTATTGTTTTTCTCTGTATTTCTCTATGAGCAGTTGCAATTTTCTCATCTGGATGCAACGGATTGCCATGACAGGATAAAGCAGATATTTCAAGCCCTCTTTTTTCAAAGGCATTTTTGAAATTTTTTAATTTACCTTCATCTTCAAGCAATTGGTTCACTTTACAATGAGCATCTCCTGGATATCCACCTGTCCCTATTTCTACTGCATCAAGTCCTAATTCTTTTGCTTTGTCAAGTGCTTCTTCTAAATTCTTATCGCCAAATAGAACTAAAAAAACCCCCAATTTCATTTTTTACCTCCAGTTTTTATTAGATTAAACCTTTATTCCCCATTTTTTCATATTTTCTAAACTTACTTTTAATCCATCAAAGGGGTCAATTGTACAATTATCCATTTCAACTAAACAATATTTAACACCTGATTTTTTGCAACATTTAACAATTCTATCCCAATTCAAATTTCCTTCTCCAATAGGAGGCATTACCTGTTGATTTTTTATTATTCCCATATCCTTAAAATGAACTTCACTTACTCTTCCTGAGAATTTCTCAATCCAGAAAGTTGGGTCTCCTCCACCATATTGAACCCAGTAAGTATCTATTTCCGCTTCAAGTTCTTCACAATTGTCAAGCAAAATTTCAAGCCCTATTTTTCCATCATATTTTTCAAACTCTATTCCATGATTGTGATATCCCACAATAAGTCCATTTTCTTTAATTTTTGGAATAACTTTTTCAAATTCACTTGCAACTTTTAAATATCCCTCTTTGTTATGAAGTTGGAGAGGTAGTCCCGGACACATTATTGCATTACATCCAAGTATTTTGTGTTCTTCTATTACCCTGTCAATCTCATTGACAATTTTTTCATAAGCAGTATGAGTGGAACAGGGTATAAGACCTGTATCATCAAGTATTTTCTTTAATTCAACTACATCTTGTGGTTCAGAAACAGCAGAAATTTGAACAACATTATATCCCATGTCTTTAATTCTCTTAAATGTATTTACCGTATCTGAAACACTTTTACAAAAATCCCTTAAAGTATAAAGTTGAACTCCTGCAATTTGTTTTCCCATTTTTATCATCTCCTTTTATATACCAACTTTTTTTGAAATTTCTCTTAAAAAATCTCTTGCTAAAATTATATCAACTTCCGGGTTTTCTCCAACTTCTCTTTCAATTGTAAAAAATCCATTATACCCTATTTCTTTCATTGCTTTTAAATAGTTTTCCCAATCAACTTTACCCTGTCCAAGAGGCATTTCTTTCCATCTTTTCTGTCCATTTTCATCAGGAAGTTTAATCCCGTCTTTTGCATGAGTGTGAACAATATAGTCCTTTAAAGTATAAACACCTTTGACAGGGTCATCACCTGCAACCATAACAAGATTTGCAGGGTCATAATTAACTCTTATTCCCGGATTTGATAATTTATCAAGAAGTTTTTTTAATAATGTTGCTGGTTCAGGACCTGTTTCTGTTGCAAGAAAGACACCTTTATTGGAAGCATAATTTCCTACTTCTGGCAATGACTCTTCCATTGTTTTCCAAGCAGGGTCATTTTCGTCTTCAGGAACAACTCCAATATGAGTTGTTACAATATTAACTCCAAGGTCAACAGCAAGGTCAATTACCTGCTTTGTCCTTTCAAGACGCCATTCAACTGTTTCTGCATCTGCAAAACCATGCCCTCCAAAATCACCAACAAGAGCAGAAATTGTAAGTCCAAGAGAAGAAACAAAATTTTTAAAGTCCTGTCTGCCTGTCTTTGTCAGATTTTTTGGGTCAAGTTCTCCATGAGTTGCATATGGCTGTATTCCCTCAATTTCTAATTCTGCTGCTTTCCTAATTCCTTCTTTAATCGGCACTCTAAAACAATCAGGTATTACCCCTATCTTCATTTTTGCCTCCTTTTTCTTTTTGATATATTTCAATTGCAATATCAGGACATATTATAACACATCTTTTACAACCATTACAATTGTTTTCCTTATCAACAATTGCATAATGAACACCTAATTTATTGAAATGAGTAGAAATTTTAAAAACATTTTTTGGACACACCTCAATACAAAGTTTACAACCCTTACATTTTTCATTTTTTACTTTTATTTCAAACATTATTTGCTCCAATGGAACTTTGAAGAGAGTTTTTCAAAAAATTTTTTATCTTCAAGAACAATTTTACCTTTTTTTTCAGAAAGAAAGACATTTATTTCTGAATTTTCTTCTGTTATATATTCTTTTTGTCCATCAATAACAATACCAACTTTTCCATTTATGCTTATTTTAATTCTATCTTTTTTACCTAAAATAACAGGTCTTGTTGTAAGAAGATGTGGCATTAAAGGAATAATGAGAAAAGAAATAATTTCTGGGTCCAAAATAGGACCTCCTGCTGATAAAGAATGGCCAGTGGAACCAGTTGGAGTTGAACAAATAATCCCATCTGCTCTAAAACAAAGTACTTTTTCTTTTTCTGTTTCAACAGAAAGGTTAATAATTCTTATACCTTTTCTAAAAACAACTATTTCATTTAAACAAATATCTTTATAAAATTCATTCCCGCTTCTTATTTCAATTTCAAGAAGTGTCCTTTCAGAAACATAGAAATTACCAGCAAAAACTTTTTTTAATTTTTCTTCAATATTTTCATTTGAATTTGTCAAAAAACCAACTTTCCCATATTTTATTCCATAAATTAATGTTTCTTTATTTTCAAGTAAATGAAATCCTTTTAAAATTGTTCCATCTCCTCCCATAGTTATTAAAAAATCCACATTTTTTATGTCTTTTTCCACAACTTTTCCACAATTCCTTACAATATCCTCTGTTTTTTCTTTTTCTTTCTCAATTCCTTCTATTTTCTTGTTTTCTAAAATAAAAACACTATTTATCATTTACAATTCCCTCTAAATATCCACTGAACATTTGTATTTCAGGCATAAAAATTAAACTCCCCCTTTTTTCCCGTTATGTTTGGAAATTCCTCTCAAAATCCCCCTTAACCCCCTTTGTCAAAGGGGGAATTTTGGGAAAAAAGCACCAACTCTGCTTTGCTACCCTTTGCTTCCTTAGTCGGTTTGTTAAAGGGGAAACTTGTAAGTAAGAAATATCTTCTCTATGGTCTTTTTGTTTTACGAGGATTTACAAAATTCCTCTTATCTTATCCACAATTTTTCTTTCACTTAATCCATATTTATCAAGTAGTTGTTTTCTATCTCCCTGTTCAATATATTTATCAGGTAATCCAAATATTAAAAGATTCCTTTTTACTCTTTTATCTGCAATATATTCAGCAATTGAAGAACCAAAGCCACCTATGGTTGTATTTTCCTCAAAAGTTGCAATTACATCACTATTCAGATAACCATCTATTTTATCATCAAGTGGTTTTATCCTATCAATTGCAATTGACAGACACGGTATATTTTCAGAATTTAAAATATCGCATACATTATGAGTAATTTCTGCCATACTTCCAACACCTAAAAGGGTTATTTTTCTTTTTTTATCTCCTCTTTCTTTTTCAATATCTTCTGGTAAATGTCCCTTGGGATACCTTATAAAAGTTGGAGTACTTGTTTCCTTAAATGAGTTTCTTATAATTTCTTCAATATTTTTCAGAGAATAAGGAGCAAAAATTTTTATGTTTGGTAAAACCCTTAAAAAAGAAATATCAAAATTTCCGTGATGTGTAGGGCCATCTTCTCCAACAATACCACTTCTATCAACAAGAAAAATAACAGGTAATTTTTGTAGACATATATCATGAAAAATTTGGTCAAACCCTCTTTGTAAAAAAGTTGAATAAATAGAAACAATAACTTTCATTCCAGTTTTTGCAATACCACCTGCTAAAACAATAGCATGACTTTCAGCAATTCCAACATCAAAAAATCTTTCAGGGAATTTTTTTGCGAAATTTTCAAGTCCAAGCCCAATTTCCATAGCAGCGGTTATAACAAAAAATTCATTTTCTTCAGCCATTTTTTCAAGAAGATTACCTGTAAAAATTGATGGAGTATTTTTTTCTTCTTTAATAAATTCTCCTGTTTTTATGTCAAAAGGAGAAGCACTATGGAATAAACATGGATTTTTTTCTGCAAATTCATATCCTTTACCTTTTTTTGTTATTATATGGAGAACAACTGGTTGTTGAATTTCTTTTATGTTTTCAAGAATATCTACCAGTTGAATAATATCATGTCCATCAATTGGTCCTAAATATCTCAAGCCAAGTTTTTCAAAAAAAACACCAGGAACAATAAGAAATTTTGCTTTTTGCTCAATATCAGATGCAATTTTTAATAAGTCATCTCCAACACCTGGAAATTTCTTTATTATTTCAGTAAATTCTTCCTTAGGTCTGTTTAATATAGGAGAAGTTATAAGTTTTGTTAAGTAATAAGAAAGCGCTCCTTTTGTTGGGGAAATAGACATCCTATTATCATTTAAAATAACAATAACATTTTTCTTTACTGACCCAAGGAAATTCAAACCTTCAAAAGTTAGTCCATTTGTAAGAGAGCCATCTCCAATTACCGATATTACTTTTGAATTGCCTTCTTGTTTTTCGAGCCCATATTTTAAACCAGTTGAAGAAGAAATAGAAGTGCCAGCATGTCCTGTAAAAAAAACATCTGCATTGTTTTCATCAGGAGAAGGGAAACCGCTTAATCCATCAGGTGTTCTTATTGTATTGAATTTTTTATATCTCCCTGTCAGGATTTTATGAGTATAACATTGGTGTCCAACATCCCATATAATTTTATCAGGAGGGATATTAAAAACATAATGAAGTGCTATTGTAAGTTCAACAACTCCTAAATTTGATGCAAGATGTCCACCATTTTTTGAGACAGTTTCAATTATAGTTTCTCTTATTTCATTTGCAAGGTTTTCAAGTCCTTCTGAATTTAGATTTTTTAATTCAGAAGGATTTTCATTCAATATCTCAATGATTTTCATTTTTTATCAAACATTTTATTTTTTCAATTTCTTTAAGTATATTTTCTTTCCCTGTTTTTTCATATGCCTTTGTAAAATAAAAAAGTGCCTTTTCCCAATTACAAAGTTTAAAATATGTCCAGGCAAGATGTTCCTCAATTTCAGGGTCTTGTTCATAATTTATTGCTTTTTCAAGATAATATCTTGCTTTTTTATAATTACCCATCTTATAATAAGCCCAGCCCAAACTATCAAGATAAGCACCATTTTTAGGGTCTTTTTCTACTGCCTTTTTAATCATTTTATATGCCTCTTTTATATTTTTATTTTCATCAAGATAAGAATAACCTAAATAATTTAATGCAAGAGGATTTTCAGGATTTAATTGTATTGCTTTTTTCATCTGCTCTTCCATCTGTTGTTTTTGCCCGATTTTGTCATATAAAATTCCTAAACGAAATCTTGTATCAGAAGTGTCTGATATTTCTAAACTTTTATTAAAATTCTCTATTGCCTTGTTATATTCCTCTTTTTGATAGTAAAGAGAACCTAAAAAATCAAAAATCATTTTCTCTTTTAATCCTTGACCAATCCCTTTTTCTAAAATTTCAATTGCAGAGTCAATTTTCTCTTCGCTGTAATATATACTTGAAAGGAAAATATAAGGAACTGGATTTTTGGGGTTGTATTGAATTGTATTCTCAAAAAATTGTTTTGCTTTTTCGTTTTTCCCCTGTTTTTGATAAAGGAGAGCAAGAGATAAATTTGCCTGCCAGAAAAAAGGAACAATATCAAGTGTCTTTAAATATTCAATTTCTGCTAAATTTTCTTTTCCTGTTTTTTCAAGCAACTTTGCATAATTGTAATGAAGGAGATAATTTGAAGGGAACTGATTTACAAGAACTGAATAATGTAATTCACCTTTTTCATAGTTCTGTAATGTTACATAGATATCAGATAAAATTAACCTGAAAGAAGTTTTTCCCGGGTCCCTTTCAAGTCCTTTTTCAATAAAATATGTTGCCATTTCATTATTTTTTTCAAAAAGGTAAGCAAGACCAAGTCCAAAATAAACATCAGGGTCATTGGGATTTTTCTTTTTTGCCCTATAAAAATATTTTTTTGCTTTATCAGGCATTCGTTTTTCTAAGTATAAATTCCCTAATTTTAAATTTAAATAACTACTCTGCCCATTTTCTTTTATCTCTTTTTCAAAAAACTTTATTGCCTCATCATAATTTTCCTGTTGATAAGCAACAACACCTTTTGCATAATTTTTTAAAACAGGTTCTTTTTTTATAGGTAAAGTTGAACAACCACTAAATAAAAAAATTACCAATAAAGGAAAAATAATTTTTTTCATTTATCTTTTTCTTTTTTTATGTCTTAATGCTTTTCTTCTTTTTTTTCTTTTATGTGTTTTTATTTTCATCCTTTTTCTTTTTTTACCAGATGGCATATTTTCTCCTTTTCAATTTTATAGATTTTATAATATTTTTACTCCAAAAAACAATTTTGCTATTCTTTCAAAGAAATATCTTCCTACTATTAATTATTAACATATTTTGTAAGAAGTGTTTAATATATTACCTTATTTAGTGAATATTCAACAATACCTTCTGCTCCTGCCTTTTTTAATTTTGGAATAAGGTCCTTTACAATATTTTTATCAACAATTGTTTCAATTGCTACCCATTTTTCATCTGCAAGTGGAGAAATAGTCGGCTTTTTTATTGCTGGTAGAATTTTTATAATTTTTGATAAGTCCTCTTTTTTCAAATTCATTTTTAGTCCGACTTTTCCTTCTGAAATTAAAGCACCATTTAAAAGCAATGAAATATTTTTTATTTTTTCCCTTTTCCAGTTGTCTTTCCATGCATCTTTATTTGCAATTAAACGAGGGGTTGATTCCATAATTACTTCAATAATTTTTAGATTATGAGAAAAAAGGGTAGAGCCAGTTTCAGTTATCTCAACAATTGCATCAACAACTTTGCCTGCTTTTATCTCAGTTGCTCCATAGGAAAATTCAACTTTTGCTTTTATCCCTCTTTTTTTAAGAAAATCATTCGTTAAGTTAACAAGTTCAGTAGCAATAAGTTTTCCTTCTAAATCTTCAACTTTTCTTATATTTGACTTTTCTGGAACTGCAATAACAATTTTGACAGGCATAAAACCCTGTTTTGAATAAACAAGTTCACAAACCTCAATAACATCTGCTCTATTTTCTGTTATCCAGTCCTTTCCTGCAATACCAGTATCAAAAGTCCCTAATTCTACATATCTTGGTATCTCCTGAGTTCTTAAAAGAACACACTCAATTTCAGGGTCATCAACAGATAAGAAATAACTCCTTGAAGTGGAAAAAATTTCAAACCCTGCTTTTTTAAAAATCGTAAAAGTTGTTTCTTGCAATGACCCTTTTGGTAAAACAAGTTTAAGTTTTTTCTTTTTCATCTAGCGCTCCTATTTTTCTGTATTTTTGATACCTTAATTCAACGAGGTCTTCAATGTCTATTGTTTTTAATTCTCTTAAATTTTTATCAATCGCTCCTTCCATATTCTTAAATGTCTCATCCCAGTTTGAATGGGCTCCTCCAATAGGTTCGGATATAATTTCGTCAATAATTCCTAATTGATAAATTTCCTTAGCAGTCAATTTAAGCGATTTTGCTGCATCTTCAACTGCATTCTGGTTTTTCCATAAAATTGAAGCACATCCTTCAGGCGAAATTACAGAATATATTGCAAATTCCTGCATCAAAATTCTATCTCCTACGCCAATTGCAAGAGCACCACCACTTCCTCCCTCTCCAATAATTATACATATAATAGGGGTTTTCAAAAGAGACATTTCAAGTAAATTTTCAGCGATTGTTAATGCCTGTCCTTTTTCTTCTGCTTCAATATCTGGTTGTGCCCCAGGAGTATCAATAAATGTAATAACAGGTAAATGAAGTTTTTCTGCAAGTTTCATAACTCTTCTTGCTTTTCTGTATCCTTCTGGATGAGCCATCCCAAATTTTCTTTCGATATTTTCTTTGGTATCTTTCCCTTTTTGATGTCCTACAATTGTAACAGTTATTCCTTTAAATTTCCCTATACCAGCAATTATTGAAGTATCATCTCCTGAGATTCTATCACCATGCAATTCAAAAAAATCATCAAAAATTTTATTGATATAATCTTGTGTATGTGGCCTTTCTGGATGCCTTGCAATTTGAACAATTTGCCAGGCAGTTAAGTTGGAAAAAATCTCTTTTGTTTTCTCTATAAGTTGGTATTTCAATTTTAAAATTTCTCCTCCAACTTCAGAAGAACCATTTTTCCTTGCTTTTTCTAATTGCTCAATTCTTCTTTCAATTTCTTCAATTGGTTTTTCAAAAGGTAGATATTTTTTTCTCATTTTAAATTATTTTTGGGACTTTAAAAAAATCACCTTTTCTTTCGGGAGCATTTTTTAATATTTCATCATTAGATAGGTGTCTTTCCACTATATCTTTTCTAAATACATTTTTTACAGGGTGGCTATGATAGGTTGGTTCAACATCTTCTGTGTCCAATTTTTCTAATTGTGAAACATAATTTAAAATTTTTTCAAGGTCAGAACAGATTTTTTCTTTTTCCTGTTCATTTAAAGAAATCCTTGCTAAATCTCCTAAATAATCAACATCATCCTTTTTAATTATTTTTTTCTCCATACTTTAAGTTTATTTCAAAAAAACAAAAAAGTCAACTTCTTCACTTCTATGGTATTTCTCAAAAATAAAAATACTAAAAGTAAAGTTAAAACAGATTTTTGTTTTTTTTGTTTCCTAAATTGTATTAAAAATTTTAAGATTTTTGAAATGTAATCAATGGAAACTGCACTTATAATACTTTTTCTCTATGTTTAAAACATAGGTCTAATTTAGATGGTAAAACCCTAAAACCCGTTCCATGGTCATGTTTTTTACCATTTGAGTATTGTCCGATTCTTATATCTACTAATATTGTTCCTTCTTTTAATAGATGGACAAAATTTTCTAAAATTGAAACCACTTAATAACCATGCCTCATTAAACCAAAATTCTTCGTTTTCACCTCTTCCTCTTGATTCTGCTTTCACATATAATAATTTAGGAAGTTTTTTCTCAAAAGATTTTTTTAGCGTTTCTTTATCCCAATATCCAACAATTTCATTTTCAGGAGTTATAATATTTATATTATCTTCTTGAATGTCAATTTTAAAACCGGCCTTCCCTTTCAGTTGATTAAATTCCTTAGCATTTACTGTGGTATGTAATTCTTTCTTTTTATTATCTTTACCAGATTCATAGCCAAATCTTTCTAATAAAATAGAGTTTGCTTTGGGCGGTAATGGAGATTTAGTAAATAAAGTTAGCATACTGGTAGCGTTTTTTCTCGCTGATTTCAATTCTATCATTTTTGCATTTGGTCCAGGTATATTATTTTCCTTTATCCCTAAAAGATCTCAAGGGTTTTTCCTATACCAGTATTACCTTTTCTATGAGTTTTAATATATCCTTTCTCTTTTATTTCTTGTAGTTTTTCAATAAGCAAAAAATATTCTTTCATGGTCGCCAAAAATCAAGTATATACTCAAATGTAGTACTTAAAGTTATATAGTTACTAGGATAGCCAAAAATACCTACTTTATTTACTAAATTTCTTTTATCCCAAATAATAATATTTCTTAATTTGTAACCTATCTCCTCCATTGCTTCAATAATATAAGAGTGTGTAGGATACCTATGATTGTTCTCCCATAAATCGTTAATATTAATAACACAATGTGCCTTTGGTTTTAACAAAGGTAAAATTTGTCTATAAATTTCTGATAACGCTTGTATATAATCCGTTAATTTCATAGTACCTAAATCATTTGGATGATTTGAATATTGCTGAATTTTTTTGTAATGTTTATTATTTCTTAAATCACTTCTTAAACTTTTATTTAATCTTTCATGATTCAACATATTTGCATAAGGTGGTGAAGTTACACATAAAGCAATAGTTGTGTTTTCAAGATAATTAGGGATGTTTATTGCATCATCACAAATAGCAATTTGTTTAGTTTCATCGTTAGATATAAATAAATCTGGATTTTGTAATCTTTCATTTGCAAAATCGATATATTTTTGATTTAAATCAAAGCCAACTGCATTTCTTCCTAAATCTTTAGCAGCAATTAAAGTTGTTCCAATACCAACAAAAGGGTCTAATACTAATTCTCCTTTATGAGTAAAAAGTTCAATACATTTTTTAGGCAAAGCAATAGGAAAAACGGCAGGATGAATATCCTTATCTCTAATATCTCTTTTTTCATAATAAAATTCCCAAATTGCTACCTGTCCTTTAACCCACTCCTTGGGAGTTAGACAATTTATATGGGATTTTGGACAATTACACTTTCTTTTGTAATCAATATCTAATTTTTTAGAGTTCTTTTTTTCTTCTCTTATTTTTATGTCTGACATTTTTTAACCGTTTGTTTATATAATACCAGATAAGTTAAAATTAAGTAAAGATTTTTGTTGTTTTTAAGATAAGCGGAGGGGGTGGGAGTTGAACCCACGGTAGCGCGTTTCCACGCTACAACGGATTAGCAATCCGCCGCACTAGGCCTCTATGCGACCCCTCCTTTTACTCATTATACCATTTACCTCTCCCATATTGCAATTTATCAGCATTCCACAAAAATAATCTCCAAGAAAGAGGATAGTTTCCTCATAAATAAATTTGATAAAGATAAAGTCCATCCTGTATATATGAATAAAAAAGAAAGGAGATATACAGGATGGTCACAAAAA
>DAOOVW010000047.1 GCA_035370465.1 bacterium
GTTGGACCTGTTACAAGCACAATACCACCTGAATATTTTAACAAATTCTCCCATCTTTTTAAATCATATTCAAGAAAACCCAATTCTTCCAATCCCTTTAACATTGATGTTTTATCAAGAATTCTCAAAACAACACTTTCTCCATAAATTCCAGGTAAAGATGAAACACGAAAATCAATTGGTCTTCCACTTATATCAAGCATAATTCTACCATCCTGCGGAAGCCGTTTTTCAGCCAGGTCCATTTTTGCCATTAACTTAACTCTTGCTATAACTGCTTTCTCAATCCTTTTTGGTGGAGAGACAGTCTCATATAAAACCCCATCAATTCTAAACCTAACTCTAAATTTCTTTTCAAGTGGCTCAAAATGAATATCACTTGCTCTTCTTCTCAATGCTTCAACAAAAACAAGATTTACTATTTTAACTACTGGCGCCTGTAATGCAAGGGACTCTTCATCATCCCCTAATTCTTCTGCTGGTAAATCCAGGTCTATTGTTGCACTACTTGCTTCCTGAATCATTTTTGTTAAGTCCTCCATTTCTCCTTCACCATAATACTTTTCAAGAAGTTGGTCCATCTCTTCTTTAAAAGTTACCATAATTTCTACATCTTTTATACCCTCAATATTTATCAGCCCTTTAA
This sequence comes from bacterium, assembly GCA_035370465.1. NCBI lineage: Bacteria > bacterium. Next base: position 647 of record DAOOVW010000047.1, read on the forward strand.
AGTAATCACCAGCAAGAATATTTATAGGGTCATCTGTAACAAGAACAACAACTCCATTTTCTCTTTTTTCCCATGGAACCACTCTATGACTCTTGGCAATTTTCCCGGGTAATAGAGAAAGAACTTCATGGGGTATTTCTCTTGCGGATAATTCTCTTTGAACTATTCCTAATTGAAAATAAAAAGAAGGAGCAACCTCTCCAAACGGTAACATTCCCCTATTTTGAAAAATTTCCTTTAATGGCTGACCTGTTTTACTTTGTTCTTCCAGTGCAAGCTCTATTTCTTTTCTACCCCAAAGACCTACATTTTGAATAATATTTATTACTTCTTTTTTTGTTGGCATTGTATAACTATAATATCACTTTAAAAATATTTTGTCAACAACAATTTTTTCTTTCTTTTTTTGCTATCTTGATTTGAAAATAATATTTATCCTTATCAAATCCTCACCTAAAAATTTATTTATATTTCCATCCTTCATCAAGCATAATAAGAAAATTTTGAACAGGAATATAGTTTGCTATTGAATTTCCAGAACCCAAAGCATACCTTTCAGGCATACATTGGTCAAGAACTCTTCTTACATATTTTCTTAAATTTTCTTCATTATAAGTACATAATTTATTAACATCAATCCCACCCAAAATACCAATTTTTTCATCATATAACTCTTTAAATTCCCATACAGGAATGATTTCATCCTGAAAAGAATGAAAAGCATCTATCTTTACATCATATATAAAATCATTCATAATTTCTAAAACATTTCCACAACAATGAAGAAAATACATTTTCCCTTTTTCATGCGCAATTTGAGAAAATTTTTTATGAAATGGAATTACTAATTTTCTTATGTAGAACGGTGAAAGAAATGTTGATGTTTTAAAACCCAAGTCATCCCCTTGAAAAAATCCTTCAACATTATCAATTTCAACAATATTTTCATAAAAAGATACCATCAATTGTCCAACTTTATTAAAAACCGCCTCAACTAATTCATAATTTTCATATATTAAATAACTCATATTCTCAAAACCAAGAATTTTCTCACTTGATATTTCAAAAACACCAGAAGAAGGGCAAACCACCATTTTCATTCCTTCTGGTAAATTTTTACTTGTAATTTCATAAGTTTTATAATCAATTTCATTTATTTTTGGCCATGGGTATTTTTCAAACTCATCCCAATTTGAAATTACACCTTTATTTTCTTCTACCCATCCCCTCTGCCCTCTTGAAAGAACTGCAGTATCCTCTCCTACCCTCCCTTTCCCCTCAAAATCAAGCCCCCCTGATATTCTCGCATAATCATACCCTAATTGATACCAGAAATAAATTTCCTGTTTGGTCCAATCATCAATATTTTCATAAGAAAAATCAATCCATTTTCTCCCAAAATATTTTTCACTAATATATTTTTTAATCTCATAATCAAAAAGAAGTTCGGCAAAATGCACCCTTTTCGCTTTTTCTTTCCCTTCAAGAACTTTTTTGAATGTCTCAAAATCGGCTTTTTTCTTTTCTGATATAAATTTGAATTCCACATTTTTAATTGTAATATTTCCTTGAAATAAATCAATAAATAAAATATAATTTTTGTATGGAAAATTATAAATTATTTTCGCCATCTGATTATAGATACAAAGTAGACCAACTTATTGATTATCTTACAGAAGAAAGTTTTCTTAATTATAAAATTAAAGTTGAAATTGCACTTCTCCAAACACTTTCAGATTTTAATCTCTGTCCAGAAGATGTTGTAAAAGAAGTAGAAAAGGTAGCCCGGAATATAAAGGCAGAAGAAATATATGAGGAAGAAAAAAGGATAAAACATGATATAAGGGCAATTGTTAATGTTTTGAAGAAAAATGTATCTGAGAAAGCAAAACCATTTATTCATTTTTGTGCTACTTCTTATGATATTGTTGAACCAGCAAGATGTCTTATGTTAAAAGAAGCAACAGAAAAAGTAATTATTCCAGATATGATTGAGCTTGAAGATATTTTCATAAAACAGGCAAGGAAAGAAAAGAAAACAATTCAAATTGGAAGAACACATGGACAACATGCAGAACCAATTACTTTTGGATTTTTTCTTTCTGTTTATATTGAAAGATGGGGAGAAAGAATTTTAAAAGTAAATAACGCAAAAGAAAACCTAAAAGGAAAATTTTCAGGTCCAGTTGGTTGTTATAATGGACTTTCACTTTTTATAAAAGATGTAGAAAAATTTGAAAGTACTTTTCTTGAAAAACTTTCTCTTAAACCATCAAGAATTTCAACTCAAATTGTTCCACCTGAACCAATGGTTGATTTTGTCCATTCTATAATTTCTTCTTTTTCAGTCCTTGCAAATCTTTCAGATGATATGAGAAACTTACAAAGAACAGAAATAGGAGAAGTTGGAGAGCCATTTGAGGAAAATCAGGTTGGTTCTTCTACAATGCCACAAAAAAGAAATCCAATAAATTTTGAAAATGTAAAGAGTGCATGGAAAACATTTATGCCAAGAATTATAACTTCTTATTCAGACCAGATTTCAGAACATCAAAGGGACTTAACAAATTCTTTATCACAAAGATATATTCCAGAATTGCTTGTTATGTTTGATTCATCTATCAGAAGAATAAAAAGTATAATGGAGAAAATTGTTGTTGATAAAAATAATTTGGTGAAAAATTTTAATATGAGTAAAGACAAAATTATAGCAGAACCAATGCAAATTTTACTTTCTTTTTATGGACATCCTGATGCACATGAAAAAATAAGGCAACTTTCAATGAAATCATATCAAACAGGTATTCCCTTAACAGAAATTGTTTTTCAGGATGAAGAAATTAAAAAATATATTGAAAAATTTACACCTCAACAAAGAAAAGTAATAGAAAACCCAGAGAATTATACAGGAATTGCAAGTCAGAAAGTGAACAAAATATGCAATTTCTGGGAAAAAAAATTAAAAAGGATATAAAATGGGAAGTGTTAAGGACTTAGAAATTATTAAAAAAGCAGAAAAAGATAAAATGGGAATTGGAAGATTCCATTTTTCAGATAGATACTCTGTTTTTGATTGGGGAGAAATGCCTGATAATATTGATGGAAAAGGTGCCTCTTTATGTATTGTAAGTGCTTTCTTTTTTGAAAAGATTGAAAGAAAAGGCATTAAAACACATTATAGAGGGGTTGTGGATAAAAATGGAAATTTAAGAAAGTTTGGGGAAATTGAAAGACCTGTTTCTACAATGGAAATTTCTCTTGTCCGAGTTTTAAAACCAACATTTTCATCAGGTAAATATGATTATTCAATTTATAAAAAGGAAAAAGGTAATTTTCTCATTCCTCTTGAAATTATTTATAGAAATGGGATTCCTTCTGGTTCAAGTATATTAAAACGGCTTAAAAATGGTGAATTAAATTTGTCAGATATTGGACTTGACCATTTTCCAGTAGAAGGAGAAAAATTGGAAAAACCAATATTTGATATCAGCACAAAATTAGAGATGAAAGATAGATATATTTCCTTAAAAGAAGGTAAAGAAATTGCATGCCTTTCTGATGAGGAAGTAAGTCAAATGCAAGAAGTTCTTTTTGTAATAAATGCAACAATAAGTGAAGAAGTCAAAAAAATAGGGATTGAAAATGAAGATGGAAAAATAGAACTTGGATTTACCCCTGAAAGAGAATTTATTGTTGTTGATGTTATAGGAACTCCTGATGAATGCAGATTTACATACAATGGTATAAATTTAAGTAAGGAAATTGCAAGACAATATTATAGAAAAACAAAATGGTATGAAGAAGTAGAAAGAGCAAAAAATGAGGCAAAAGATATTGGAATTGATGATTGGAAATCACTTTGTAAATTAAATCCAAAAAAATTACCTACAAAATTGAAAAAAACAATTGAAAATATTTATAAATCATTTGCTAATGAACTTACCGGTAAAAAATTCTTTGCCAGTCCTCCTTTAAAAGAAATTATACAAGAATACTCCTCATATTTGCCCTAATTCTGGAACTATGTTTCAGAAAACGGTGTGTATTTGAAAAAATCCGAATTGCTTTTGTTCTTTTGCGGCAAAATACAGTTAAATAATAATAAAAAGAGAGGGAATTTATTGAGATGAAAAAACAACAAAATTTGAATAAAAAAGTGTTACCGATGTGCCCAACTCATACACACCACAAAAAAGAGAGAAAGTGTGTTTATTGTGCAATAAGAAAAATTTAAAAATATCAGTAATTTTTTAAATAAATTTATCAATTAACAAGGAATAAAAAATTATGAAAAAAGACATTAAGCAAATCGTTAAGAAATATTACGGAAAAATTGCGACTAAAAATACCGGCTGTTGTAGCAGTGGTTGCGGTTGTGAAAATACAGCAACCAATGAACAAATTGCAGAAAGCATAGGTTATTCCAATCAAGAAATAAAATCAGCGTCTGACGCAAATCTGGGACTCGGCTGTGGCAATCCAACAGGAATGGGACAAATTAGAGAGGGAGATGTTGTTTTAGATCTAGGTTCGGGAGCGGGATTTGATTGTTTTTTAGCAGCCAAAAAAGTTGGCATATCAGGACGTGTTATTGGCGTAGAAATATCTGAGGAAATGGTAGAAAGAGCAAGATCTAACGCCAACAAATACGGATATAAAAATGTAGAGTTTAGATTGGGCGATATTGAAGAATTGCCGGTTGAGGATAATTCCATTAATATAATAATCAGTAATTGCGTTATCAATCTTGCGCCGGATAAGTCAAAAGTTTTTAATGAGGCACGCCGAGTCCTCAAAAAAGGGGGGAAAATGTATATTTCAGATATTGTATTGCTGAAAAATTTATCAAAAGAACAAAAAGGAGACAATGAATTAATAGCGGGGTGTGTGGGCGGTGCTTTATTAAAAAATGACTACTTGAAAATTATTAAAAAAGCAGGACTCAAAATAAAAGTTTTATCCGAAGATAAAGATATAAGCAAAAGACATTATCAAGGAATACCGCTTGAGAGTTTAAAAATTGAAATTCAAAAATAATAAAGAAAAACCCGCTTCTGGCGTTCTGCCTTCGGCGGAACAAAAACAAAAAATTAAACTTTGCGCCTAAAATCGGCTGGCGAGCCCTCGCAAAGGGCGAGCCAAACCTTTCCTTTTCCAACTGGCGGAGAGGGAGGGATTTGAACCCCCGTCCACCCTTTTCGGGCAGAAGCCGATTTCGAATCGGCCGCTTTCATCCACTCAGCCACCTCTCCTGTTGGTAAAAATTATTATTTTATAATTCAATAATTTGTTATAATTATACTATGAATTATCTTAATTATGGAATTATTGAGAAAGAATTCCCATGGATTTTTGAAAAACAACAACAGGCAATTATAAGTCCTGATGTAGATGGGATATTATGCGGTTTACTTATGTCAAATTACTTAGAATGGGAAATTGTTGGCTTTTACGATGGGAAAATGCTCTGTCAGACAAAAAATATAAGTATCAAAGATTGTATTTTTCTTGATATTGAAATTTTTAGAAAGGAAATAAGAAGTTGTGGTCATCATATGCTTTTATACAACAAGAACGAAGTTCCTGATAATTGGGGAAATTTCAATAAGTCAATCAATCCAAATAATTTAAGAAATTTTGATGCTCTTCATAATTTTCAAAAGAAATACCCATTAGCGACAATTCATTTTCTTTTGTGCTGTTTAAAAGAAATATTAAATAAAGAAATTAAGTTTTTAAACACCACAACTGTTCCTCTTTTATATGTTGATGGAACTTTTAAAAATTTACTTAATTACCCTGAAAATTGTAATGAATGGCTTATGTTTCTTAAAGCGAAAAAGCAAGATAGTCCAATTTACCCAATTTTTGAGATATTTTCAAGACAGAAACTTAAAGATATTATCCATTTATTACAGAGTATTTTTGAAAAGTTTGATAACATAAAAATCAATAAAAGAAGAGGAGATAAAATTTTATTAGAGAAAATTAATAATATCCCTTTATCTTTCCAAAAATATTATCCACTTTTTGAACTATTAGGTGAATATACTGGATGGGAATTTAAAAAAGAAAAGTGGAATTTAGAGGAGTTTAAAATAATTAAACTTGAGAAAAAGATAGAAAACAGCTTAACGGGTAAAAATTTTATAGAGATTATAGAAAAAAACCCAATCTCATGGGCAATTACAGCAAACAAAAGAATGGAATACACATTAGGAAATTTTGGATAATTATTTTTCAATAAATAAAGGAATAGAATACATTTCTATTCTTTTTTCGGCTAATTCACAATATTCCTTTGAAATTTCAAATCCAATAAATTTCCTACCTAACTTTATTGATGCTATTGCTGTTGTTCCACTACCCATAAATGGGTCTAACACAATGCCATTTTCAGGACAAAAACATTCTATAAAATCAACAGGTAATTTATCAGGAAAAGTTGCTGGATGTTGATGTTTTAATTTATCGCCATCTCCACAGGTTAAATATTCCCAGATAGTTCCTCTACACTTCATTTTATTTATTTTTATTTGTCTTGATTTAAGTGTTTTTCCATTTGTCAGTCGTGTTGCTCCTCCTGTCATAGTAACTCCACCCCATTTAGATGGAATTTTTAATGGCGCTTTATTAAAATATTGTGGTTTCTCCCCTTTTAAAAAAACAGGCATATATTCGTGGTCAACTCTAAATCTTTTGTTCCACCACGCTCCTTCTGCACCATATTTTTTGTATATTAAACATTCAAATAACTTAAAACCAATATTTTCACACCAGTCAATAATTGTTTTAAAAGAAGTAAGTGTTTTACTATAATTTTTTGTCTGGTCTTGAATTACCATTACAGCAATACCCCCTTCTTTAAGAACTCTGTAAATCTCCATTCCAACACTATGAAGGTCTAATTTAAATCCGTGATAATTCCTTATATTATCGTAAGGTGGAGAAGTAACTACAAGGTCAATACTTTTATCTGGAAGCAATTTCATTCCTTCTACACAATCCATACATACAACTTTATTTATAAGTTTTTCTATCATACCTTTATTATATAAAATTTTGTATCTTTCATCCACTCAGCCACCTCTCCTGTTGGTAAAAATTATTTCCTTGGACCAAAAATCCCAGTCCCAATTCTTACCATATTTGCTCCTTCTTGGATTGCTATTTCCCATGTATCTGTCATTCCCATTGATAAATACTTCATTTCTACATTTGGGAAACACTTTTCTTTTAATTTATCAAATAACTCTTTTGTCAACCTGAAATACTGTCTCATATCTTCTGGTTTTTCAACAAGTGGTCCCATAGTCATCAATCCTTTTATTCTTACATTTTCAAGAGTAGAGATTTCTTCAACAACTTTTTCAATATCTTCTGGTAAGACACCACTTTTTTGTATTTCTCTTCCACTATTTATTTCCAACAAAACTGGATAAATTATTTCTTTTCTTTTTGCGTGTTTATCTATTTCTTTTGCAAGAGAAAAATTGTCAAGTGTTTCAATCATATCAAATATCTCAATTGCTTTTTTTACTTTGTTTTTTTGTAAATGCCCTATCATATGCCATTTAACTTTTTTCCCTATAACTTTAAACTTTTCTTCTGCTTCCTGAACATAATTTTCTCCTATTATTTTTATTCCACACTCTATTGCCTCAAGTATTTCATCAACACTTCTTGATTTTGTTGCAGCAATAAGTTCAACACCGCCAGGTAATTTTCTAAAAATTTCATTTAAGTTTTCTTTAATTCCCATTGAATTCTCCTTTCTTTTATTATACAATTTTTGTAAGGAGATTATAATGTTTTCAATTGGTCTTGATTTTGGAACAAATTCTGTAAGATGTGTAATTGTGGATTGGATAAATGGACAGGTTTCAGGAGAAGCAATTTCAAATTATATTTCAGGCATTGATGGTGTAATAATTGATGAGAAAAATCCACATTTTGCAAGGCAGAATCCTTCTGATTGGTTAATTTGTCTTGAAAAAGTTATTAAAGAAGCAATAAAGAAAAGCAAAAAAGAAAATAGTTTTTCCATTGATAAAATTATAGGAATTGGTGTAGATACAACAGGAAGTACTCCTTTACCTGTTGATGAAAATTTAACTCCCCTTTGTTTTTATCCTGAATTTCAAAACAATCCAAATGCAATGGCATACCTTTGGAAAGACCATACATCAATTAATGAAAGTGAAGAAATAACACAACTTGCAAAAAAAATTAGGCCCGAATATCTAAAGAAAATAGGAGGTGTCTATTCCTCTGAATGGTTTTTTTCAAAATTACTCCATCTGGCAAGAGTTGATAAAAATGTTTTTGAAAAAATGGGGACTTTTATTGAATGCTCAGATTTTATACCTGCTGTTCTCTCTGGTATAAAAAAACCAGAAGAAGTAAAAAGGTCTATTTGTGCAGCAGGACATAAAGCGATGTTTAATGAAAAGTGGGGAGGACTTCCAGATAATGAATTTCTTGAAAAACTTGATATTTCTTTTAAAGGGTTAAGAAAAAAACTATATGAAAATACCTATCCAGCAGGGAAAATTGCTGGATATTTATGTAAGGACTGGGCTATAAAAACAGGACTGAAAGAAGGGATACCTATTAGTGTAGGAGGACTTGATGCCCACATTGGAGCAGTAGGAGCAGGCATAAAAGAAAAAATACTTGTTAAAGTTATAGGGACTTCTGGATGTGATATGATGATATACCCTAAAAATAAATATTTAGAAGATATTCCTGGTATTTGTGGAATTGTTCCTGATTCTATTGTTCCAGGATATTATGGAATTGAGGCAGGACAACCCGCTGTTGGAGATATTTTTTATTGGTTTGTAAAAAAGTTTATGCCTGAATTTACTGAAAATTCTTATTACTACTTTACAAAAAAAGCAGAGAAAATAAAGCCGGGAGAAAGTGGACTTTTATGTCTTGACTGGCAAAATGGGAATAGAACAATTCTTGTTGATGAAAAATTAACAGGGCTTATTCTTGGGTTCACTTTAAATACAAAACCAGAAGAAGTTTTCAGATGTTTGATTGAAGGAACTGGTTTTGGAGAGAAAGTAATAATTGAACAACTCAAGAAATATTGTGGTGAAGTAAACGAAATAATTGCAACAGGAGGTATTTCTGAAAAAAATCTTCTTTTAATGCAGATATACTCTGATATTTTGGGAAAAGAAATAAAATTACCTGTTCAACAACAAACATGTGCAGTAGGAGCAAGCATTTTTGGGGCAATTGCAGGAGGATATTTTAAAAATGTAAATGAAGCACAGGAAAAAATTTGTAAATTTAAGGACTTTGTCTATAAACCCGAAAACAAAAACAAAAAAATTTATGATAGAATTTATGTGTGTTATAAACAACTTTATGATGCATTTGGAACAAAAAATTATAAAGGAACTCTTTATAATGTAATGAAGGACTTACTTAAAATAAAAGAAGAAACAACTGGAAGTTAATTTATATAATTTTTATAAAAAATGGAGGAGATAATGGAAACAATAAAATTTGATGATTTTAAAAAAATTGATTTAAGGGTAGGAAAAATTTTAGAAGTTGAAGAAATAGAAGGAGCAGACAAACTTTATCTTTTAACTGTTGATATTGGGGATGAAACAAGAAAATTAGTTGCAGGAATAAAAAAGTGGTACAAGAGAGAAGAACTGGTTGGAAAAACAATAGTTGTTGCTGTTAATTTAGAACCAAAAGTTATAAGAGGGATTGAGAGTAAAGGTATGCTTCTTGCAACATTATTTGATACTCAACTTTCTGTTTTGACAACTGATAAAGATGATGTCCCTGCTGGCAGTAAAATTACTTAATTTTTATAAATAAACTGGTAAAAACTCATTTTTCTTTTAAGTATTTGAAGGTATAAGGTAATTTTTCAACTATATCAGAAGGTATTAATGAAATTTCACCTTTTTCCTTACAGGCAAAATCTCCGGCAAGTCCATGAACAAAAACCCCAAATTTTGCACTTTCAAACTCATCCATTCCCTGAACAAGAAAACTGCCAATAATACCTGAAAGAACATCTCCACTTCCACCTGTTGCCATTCCTGGATTTCCTGTTAAATTCACATATATTTCTTTTCCATCACTTACAATAGTTCTATACCCCTTTAAAACAACAACTACATTATTTTCCTTTGCAAATTTCAAGGCAATTTTTTCTCTATTTCTTTGTATTTCATCAATTTCTTTGCCAGTTAAAAATTTCATCTCCCCGGGATGGGGTGTAATAACTGGTTTTACTTTTAATTTTTCAAAAATACTTAAATTTTCTGAAATAATTTTTAAAGCATCTGCATCAATAAGAAGTTTTTTATCAATTAATGGTAATAATCCCATAACAAACTTTTTTGTTCCACTATTTAAAGAAATCCCGGGACCTATAACAACACCATCACTTTTTTCTTTTATGAATTTATATGCAACATCAATACCTTTTTCTGAAATAAAACCATTATCATTAGGTAAAGGTAAACTCATAACTTCTGTAAGTTTTACCTCAATTATTTTATTTAAACAGGAAGGAATACCAATAGTTACAAGTCCACACCCACTCCTTAAAGCAGAAATAGAGGAAAGGCAAACTGCTCCTGTTAAGCCAGTACTACCTCCAATTATAAAAAGATGTCCAAAATTTCCTTTATGAGTATCTTTTTTTCTTTCTTTAAGGACTGAAGGGATAACTTTCATTATTATTTATCTGAAAAAGGCACAACATTTACTACTTTTTTACCCTTTTTTTGTGAAAATTCAACAACTCCATCAATTAAACTGAAAAGAGTAAAGTCCTTCCCAATTCCCACACCCTTGCCAGGCATAATTTTTGTTCCTTTTTGTCTAACAATAATATTGCCACCCTTAACAACCTGCCCAGCAAAAATCTTGGTTCCTCTAAATTTTGGATTTGAATCTCTTCCATTACCTTGTTTTTTTCTTCCCATAGTGCTTTAATTATACTTTTTAAAAATTTTATTGTCAACAGGTCGGCATTCCTCAAAAATAATCTCTTTGAAAGAGAGTAGTTTCCTCATAAATAAATTTGACAAAGATAAAGGCCATCCTGTATATATGAAT
>DAOOVW010000048.1 GCA_035370465.1 bacterium
TAAATCATAGTGAAGGGGAATATGTAAATAAAGAAGGAAATCACATAAATGGACTTGTCCAAAGGCTCCCCTCGGGCGTAGACCCAACGGCCGAGCCTGTGGATTTGATATTTTTGAAAATATGTTTTACAATATTTTTAGGTAAGTAAAAATAATTAAATTTAGTGGCTAAAATTAAAGATAATCCAAAAATAAGTACTTTTTGGTATTTTAATATATGTTAATTGTAGTTAAATAGAAAATATTAATTAAACAATTATTCGGGATAAAAAAATATGAGAAACACAATTTATTTAAATGATGGATGGAAATTATGTTGGAGGTCTTTTAGAGATGAAAAAGATATTGATAAACTTACAACGGGCTCTACTGATGATTGGATTTCTGCGACTGTTCCTGGGGATGTTCATATTGATTTATTAAAAAACGGTATTGGTCCTGATTTTTATTATGGATTAAATGCAGATTTATGGAGATGGGTTGAAGAAAAAGATTGGTGGTATAGAACTGAAATAAATACTCCAAATATTCAACATAATGAAGTTGTTCATATAATTTTTGAAGGAGTAGATACATTCTCAACAATTTTCATAAATGGTGAGAAAATAATTACAAATAAAAATATGTTCACACCAATAGAAATTGATATAACCCAATATTGTAAAAAATATCAAAATATAAAAATTGCAGTTAAAATATCTTCTCCTATTTTTTCAGTTGATGTAAATAAAGACCAAAAAATTGTTGATTCAAATTTACCAAGAATGTTTGCAAGAAAAGCACAATATAATTATGGATGGGATATTGCTCCAAGGTTAATTAGTATTGGAATATGGAGACCTGTCAGAATAGAAACATATAATTGTGGTCGAATAAAGGACTTCTGGATAACAATAAAAAAATTAGATAAAAAAAAATCTATTTTAGAATGTGAATGTGAAATAGAATATTTTAAGCAAATAGAAAATGGGGAAGTTAAAATAGAAATATTTGAAGGAGCAATTGATGGACAAGGAAATAAAATAATAGAAACTTCAAAAAAAATATCTTCTAAAAATTTTCCTTTAAAAATATCAATAAATCTAAAGAATCCCAAAATATGGTGGCCAAATGGTTTTGGAGAACAGAATCTTTATTCATATATTGTTAGTTTAAAAAAAGATGGAAAAATTATTGATGAAAAACGAGGAAATTTTGGGATTAAAAAAATTGAGTTAATACAGGAGAAGTTATCTAAAAGTGAGAGGTCTTTTTATTTTAAAATAAATAACAAAAAAATTTTTATAAAAGGGCTTAACTGGACACCATTAGATGCTTTACCTGGGAGTATAGAAAATGAAAAATATGAAAAAGTAATAAAACTTGTTAAAAATATAAATGCAAATATGTTAAGAGTTTGGGGTGGAGGAATATACGAACCAGATATCTTTTATGATTTATGTGATAAATATGGAATTATGATATGGCAGGACTTTATGTTTGCATGCGGTAGATATCCTGAAAACAAAGAATTTTTAAATGAAGTTAAAGATGAAGCAACTTATGTAATAAAAAGATTAAGAAAACATGTATGTATTTCTTTATGGTGTGGTGGAAATGAAAATGATACATTTAGATATTGGGAAGATGGACACAATTATATAAAACATAAATGTAGAAATGTGTTAAAAAAAGTATGGGAAAAACTAAATACTCAAACTCCTTTTATTCCTGATAGCCCATTTTCACCGTCAGAAAATGACCCCAATGATGATAAAGAAGGTGATGTTCATCTATGGGCTCATGGGAAAAGTTATAAAGATAATTTTTATATAAAGAAGAGACCAAAGTTTGTAAGTGAAATTGGACATATATCTGTTCCTGATAAAAAAACACTTTTATCCTTTATTCCTGATGAGAAATTATGGCCTGTTTTTAATGAATATTGGTATTATCATTCATCAGATACATTAAGAGTTGGATGGAAATATAGAATTAACTCTCTTTTCAATTCAATAAAAGCAAATAATTTACCACAACCTGAAAATATTGACCAATTAATAGAAATAACACAAAATCTCCAGGCAGAAGCATATAAATTCTGGGTTGAATTTTACTCATCAATACCTGATTGTGGTGGAATACTTTTATGGAATGTTTGTGATTGCTGGCCTCAAATATCAGATAGTATTATTACATATTCACTTACTCCCAAAAAAGCATATTATAAAGTAAAAGAAATTTTTAAAAAAGCTGAATATTAGTTTTTCCGACCAGATACTAATACCATATTTTAATGATAGAATAAAATTATTCTAAAAATAAGATATGAGGCGGCGGCACAGAAATGTTTTAATTCACTTTACCCCTTCAAAACAAGAAAACCATATAGGATAGGGGATTAAGCAATTTATTGTAGTATAGCAATCTTTCTTTTTATCTTTTATACATCAGTAAAATACTCTTCGTCTATCTCAAAAATTCCTAATATTCTTTTTGTCTCATCAGTTAATACATTCAGCATTTTTTTTTACTTTCTCTATTTCAAGTATACCTAATTCTACACCCTGTAAAATGTCTAAAAATGATGTAAAACTATTCTCTGGTTTCTCATCTAACCAACCACTTTCCTTTAATCTTTCTTTTATTTTATTCACAGACCAGCTGTGCCAGACCTGGTCTGGAGGAGGATTAACATATTTTTTCAGTAGATTTATTATGTCTCAATTTACTTTTTGGATAGTAAAAACATTAATTTTAATTTTTATTTAAAAAAATATTGTGTGAACTAACCTTTTTTAAAAAAGAAAGGTATTTTAAATAGGATGGTAGATACTCTTTTTGACATTCGGATATTCAAGTGGAGGAGGAAAGAAAATAAAAAATATAATAGATGAGAGGGTAGGGTAGTAAATTTTAAAATCTTTTTGTTCTTTCTTTAAAATTTTTAGCAAATAAGGGGGAATCATCTTCCATATTGCCTTGAGAGGAACAATAGTATACTGCTGGATAAATACCTTTTACCTTTTTTCTAATCATTTTATCAAAGGTTAAAATCAAAGCATTATACTCAATCCCTAAGGTAGCCAATATCAAATCATAGGTTTTAAGCTCTCTTATAGTAGAAGATATATAGAGAAGTAGCAGGTATATCCGTGATCATTATTTCTTTTCTATGTAATAATTTCCACAATTTTTTTTCCACTCTGGATTTTGAAATTCCTTTTTTCAATAATGTCTTTGTTGTTTCTAATAACATAACTGAAGGAATAATTATTTTGGTTTTATCCAAAAAGTGCGAGAGTAATTCAACTATTTTCCAAGCATCTTCAAAATATCTGTTCCATCTAAAACTGCAATTATGAAACTGGTATCTTCTATTATAAAGGTCATTTATACCTCATTTCATATAAAATTTCATTGGCAGGTTTAGAATTTTTAGGCTGCTCTTTCTTTGTTATTACTAATTCTTTTTTCATTTTTCTTATCATCTTTTCTATTTTTTTCCTCATCATTTTTCTTTTTTTTCATTTTTATACCTCCAAATAAACTTTACAATATTCTAATTTTAGTGTTAATTTAAAAAATTTTTGGTATCCAAATAGTATCCATATGATGTCCAAAATCATACAAATTCATACAAAATGGTATAAAAAAAATTCATATAAATCATTGATAATCAATGGAATTACAACAATATCAAGAATTTTCAGAAAGTGGTTAATTAGCATTACAAGTGCGCCGCTCTGCCGCTGAGCTAAGGTGGCATTATTTAAACTATTATATTAAATTATTTTTTTCTTTATGGCAATAAATATTTATAATAAAAAATGATAAAAATTAGAAGAAGAATTAAAATAAAAATAAGGACTTTTAATCTTTTTCTTGATTTTATTTTTGTAAAACCTGACAAAACATCTACTTTTAATTTTTCTGAATTTTCTGGGAAATTTGGAATATAAGTTAAAATTTTCCCTAATTTTGTTCCTAATCGCATTTTTACATTTAAGGCACATTCGCTTGCTTCAAATAATATGCTTAAATCTCTTCCTCTTAACCTAAAAATAGTTATTATAAAACTTGGAATAAAAATTAAAGCACATATAACAACAATTGCAAGAAGTATATGTGTAAATTTAATCTGTGAAAAAACCCTTGTAATATAAGCAAAACATGTGCCAAGTGCAGCAAAAGCAACTCCACCTCCAATCATTATGTCCCTTATTGAAGAAGATGCAGAAGGAGAAGTAAGTGTTTGTTCTACTTTTTTTTGTCTTGTTTCTGTAATTTTTTCAATCTGATTTTTTATATTTTCACCTATTTTTATAAAAGGTGCTTTTATTCCTTCAAGCAAGCCCACAGGATTTTTTATTATATCCACAATTTCTGCATCCCACTCATTCCCGCTTCTATCAGTAAAAATTCCTCTTTTACCAAGCCGAATTCTTCCCATATCTCCAGATGTTAATGGAGATGCAATTTGAAATTGAGATTGATTGTTTTCTTTCCCTGAGATGTTTAAATACATAATAAATGTATTACTCATTGAAGATACTTTTTTATGGGCATTTATATCTTTTACAAGAATGTTTAAATTTATTTTTCTTCCATCAATTACAAGTACTCCTGCTTCATACAAAGAAGTAATATCAGGATTATATACATTTGAAAAACTGACAAAATTATTTAAAAATTCAATTATATATTTTTTATAAAGAATTAACTTTTCAAGGTCTTTAATACTCTGGATAAAAGGTAAAACAGATAGGTCTTTCTCTATAAGTTTTTCTATTTCTTCTTTGTAATTTCCCTCAATATACTTTTTAATATTTTCTATTCCAATTTGTTCTACTTTTTCTCCTTTTTTGTTTTCAATCCAGTCCTTATAATTTGAAAACATCTTCTTTATTTTTTCATAATTCTCTAATGTTAATTTATTTGAGTTTGGGAAAATTTTATTTACTATATTTTCTTTGAAATTTTTTATTTTATCTTTATATAGGATATTTATTATTCCATCAAAATCCAGAATTAAATTTTTATTTGGTGGAGCAAGAGGTAATTTTTTTAATTTTTCAATCAGTATGTCTCTATTTTCAATATCAATGTTTTTAAAATCATCTTCTTTCAATTTTAAAAGTTCTTCTGTTTTTTCATCAAATTTTAAGAAATTAGAAAGTAGAAAATACTGCTCTATTTTTTCCTCTATCTGGGTAAATATATTATGAAGATAAGGGGTTTCTTTTCCAAATATCATTATGTCTGTTGTTTCTTTATCATCAGGGATTATTCCTTTTTCATACCAGTTTAGGTATTCACTACATTCTTTAAAAAACTCATCTACAATTTCTTTATCAATCCCTTTTTCTCCATTAACATCTATTTTCCAACCTATTTTTTCTATTATAATTTTTATAAGAGATGAAATCTCTTCTTTTTCAGATGAGTCCGGGGTAATAATTCCATCACCATTTAAAATACTTTTTGCCATAATTTCCTGCGAGTTTCTTACCTGACTTAAATTTATTTTTTCTTTTTCTTCAATTCCTGAATTTGTAAGTATTATTTCTGCTGTTTTTATTAATAATTTTCCTGTTTCTGTCTGGTCATTTATATCTGAAAGAAGTAGAGTATCATTTCCATCAACAATAGAAGGGTTTTTTATGAGAGAAAGTATATAAGATATGGCATTTCTTACTTCATCTGTTCTTATTCTTTTGTTATTATCTATATCAAGATATTCAAGAAATTTTTTATCACAATTTAGTATCTCAATTGGAACACTTGTTGCTGCCCAAAGACCTTCATCTAATTTCAGAACATTTAATAAGTCCTCTCCTTTTTCAATTACTATTTGATAACTGCCACCATAGTTCTTAAAAAGAATTTTATCCATAATTATCCTCTAATTTCAATATGCTTTTTCTATCCATACAACCATTTTTGATTTTCCTCTATTTGCCCAGAGAAAATAAGGAATTGCTTTAAATCTTTCTTTTTTATAAATAAGTTCTGGATAGAACTTTTCATTTTCATAAATTGGCAATTTGGTGGTTTCTAAATTCATTATTTCTCCATAAATTATTGGTACCCAATCAAAAAATCCTTTTTCAAATTTTTCATTTAATTTTTGTTTTTTTATTTTAGAAGAAAAAAGAGATATTTTAGGATTATCAATACTTTCTAAACAATAAACAATAGGACCTTTTTTAATAGCAATACAATTTTTTGTGCTTTCTATTTCAGGATGAGAAATATAAAAAGAAGGAGAAATATCAAAATTTATAATAATTTTATTTTCTCCTTTCCATATTTTTTTTATTTCATAATATCCTGGATTAGGAGAAAATTCATCTTTACCATCTTTTATTTTTGTCTTTTTACTCCACGATGGGATTCTTAGGAAAATTGAAAATTGTTTTTCTTTATCTAATGCAATATCTATTTCAACTTTTCCCTCAAAAGGATATTTTGTTTTCTGAATTATCTTTACTTTTTCACCTGAAAAAAGAGAAATTTCACTTATTCCTTCTCCATAAAGATTTATATATATTCCTTTTTCATTTATAGAATAGAAATATCCAGGTAGAGAAGCAATCATCCTTTGAATATTTGGTGGACAACAAGTAGTACCATACCATTGTTTTCTCTCGTAATTTCCCCTTGAAGCAAGTGGATTTACATAAAAATATTTTTCTCCATCAAATGAAATACCTGAAAGAAAACCGTTATAAAGTGTTGTTTCAAAAATATCAAAATATTTGCTTTCAGGAAATAAAAGGAACATCCTGTATTGCCACATCATTGAAGCAATAGAAGCACAACTTTCGCAATAACTTCTTAAATTTGGTAGTTCATAAGGATACCCAAAGGTTTCTCCATCATATCTTGAACCAACTCCACCTGTTATATAAATTTTTCTTTCAGATAAGTCATTCCATAATTTTAAAAGTGTTTCTTTGTATTTTTTATCTCCTGTTTCAGAATAATAATCAGTTGCTCCACAAGATAAATAAAGCATTCTTACTGCATGACCTTCAAGTTCTTTAAATTTTATAAAAGGTATATTTGGTAATCCCCAATATTCTGGATTTTCTACTTCAAGAAAAAATTTCGCCATTTCTAAGTACTTTTTTTCTTTTGTAGTTCTATAAAGTTCAACAAATGCCATTTCAACTTCAGGATGTCCATCTGTTTTTTCTAATTTCCCTTTTCCAAATTCTTTACAAATATAGTCAGCCCATTTTATAGCAATATTTAAGAAGTTATCTTTCCCTGAACTTCTAAAATGGGCAATTGCTGATTGTATTAAATGCCCGCCACAATACAATTCATGAGAAAATTTTAAATTATCAAATTTTTTTGTTGTTAAATACGCATTTGTGTTCAAGTATCCTGATTTTTCCTGGGATTTTCCAATAATTTTTATTAAATATTCTAATAATTTTTCATTTTCCTTGTTATAAGTATTTTGTAAATCAAAAGAAACACCTTCAATCCATTTATAAAGGTCTGAATCAGTTGCAAGTCGTTTTGTTATTTCACCACTTTTTTCACCAGAAACAATTCGGAAATTATTTACTGTACCGTATTTTTCAAAATTTTTGTATAAAGAAGGAATACTTACTTTTCTGTTAATCTCCATTCTTTTTCCAAGGAAACCAGATAATTTTACATTTTTAATTGCAACAGGAAAAACATTACATTTTGAATTTTCTGTTGGTTCAATAATTTTTTCTTTCATTTCACCACCTATTAAGCAGTAATATCAAGTTTTTCATAAATTATTTCATTTTCAAGTTTTTCTCCTCTTATAAATCTTACAACTTCCTCAACAGAAAATTTTCCAAGTTCTTTTAACCCATTTTTTACCAGACCGGCAATATGAGGAGAGATAACAACATTTTTTAATTTTCTTAAAGGACTGGTTTTATCAAGAGGTTCATTGCATGTTACATCAAGGCAGGCAAAAATTCGCTCTTTTTTAAGTTCTTCAATAAGGGCATTTTCATCAATTATTGCTCCTCTTGCTGTATTTATAAAAACACTTCCATCTTTCATTTTTTGAAAAAAGTCCTTTCCTATCATACCCTTTGTTTCCTCAGTTAATGGGGCACAAAGAGCAATTATTTCACACTTTTCTGCTATTTCCAGTAAAGTATTAACTTTTTTCCCTCCTAAATTTTTAATTCTCTCTTCTGACCAATACGGGTCATAAACATAAATTTGTTCGCCAAATATCCTTAAAAATCGTAATAAGTTTTTCCCAACATTTGATAAACTTATAATTCCTATATCAGGACCAACAATTTCATCTGTGTATTCCATCAATTTCTCATTTTCTCTCCACTTTCCTGTATTTTTTATAAAATCGTTCCACCAGAAAATTTTTTTTACAGAAGTAAGAATATATCCAAGTGCTGTAATTGCAACAAATTTTCCTAAAACATTTGAACAACTGCTAACTCTTACTCCTTTTTCCATAACTTCTCTTTCAACAATTGATTTAATTGAACCTGCTGAATGCATAATAAATTTAATGTCAGGAGCAAAACTGAAAATTGAAGAAGTTATTTCAGGAGAATCCCAACTTGTTATAATTATTGTTGCTCCTTTTAAAAATTCCTTAAAATTTTCATTACCATTCCATACTTTTACTTCTCCATAATTTTTTAGTTTTTCAATTTCTTCTTTTCCAAAATTCTTTTCAAGTTGTTCAGGAACAACTAAAATTGCAATTTTTTCCATTTTTCTCTTATGTTATTTTGTTTTTTCCCATCTTAAAAGTTCTGCCACACTACTTAAAGTAGAACCATCTTTAATTTCTTTTCTTATCCTATTTTCTCTTTCAAAAACATCCATAGCCCTATTTGTTATTTCTACAACCTTTTCTTCTGGTATTACAACAACCCCATCTATATCTCCAACAATCCAATCACCTGGTTTAACAACCTGCCCTCCTATCTTTATTGGAACATTTATTTCTCCAAACCCTTTTGGTTCTCCTGCCTGTGGAGTAATACCAACAGCAAATGAAGGAAAATTCATTTCTATTATTTCTTCTACATCTCTTATATATCCATAAATAACAACTCCTGAAACGCCCTTTACTTTTGCACTACTTGTTGCTAATTCTCCCCACACAGCAGGACTAACTCCACCTGCATCAATAACAATAACATCCCCTTTTTCAGAAATATCTATTGCCTCAACTGGTTTTGCCCAATCACCTGGAAATGTTCTTACTGTTATTGCTTTTCCTGCCATTTTAAATTGCCTACCAAGAACAGGACTGATATCTTTTAACCAGCCACCTCTATGTAAAGCATCTGAAATATTATCAGTTGAAACTTTAAGTAGAACTTCTCTTATATTTCCTTTTTTTACTCTTTTATAATATAAAGATGGGATTTTTTTTAATTTTTTCACTGCTTCTTTCAATTTTTTTACTTCATTTTCTACATTTTCTGACTTAGTTATCGCTCCTCCAACTATAAGGATAGATGCTCCACTTTTTATTGCATCTGATATATTTTCAGAATTTAGTCCACCTGCAACAGCAACAGGGATTTTTATATTTTTTGCAATATCTTTAACAATATCAAAAGAGATATTCCCTGTCATTTGTTCATCAATTGGCGTGTGAACTGATATATAATCAACTCCTAATTTTTCAACTTCTTTTGCTCTTTTTAAATTTGCTGATTCTTCCATTAAATCAACCATTACTTTTCCCCCATAATTTTCACCTGCACTTACACACTCCTTTATTGTCTGGTCAGAGGCATTCCCAAGAACTACAACAATATCTGCACCTGATTTAAATGCAATTTCACTTTCAAGTCGTCCAGCATCCATTATTTTCATATCTGCAATTATTTTTTTATTGGGAAATTCCTTTTTTATTTGTCTTATTGCTTCTACTCCTGTTGATTTAATTAAGGGAGTACCAACTTCTATCCAATCAATGCCTCCTTTAACAACTTCTTGTGCAACTTTTATTGCTCTTTTCAGTTCAGTAAAATCAAGTGCAACCTGAATTACTGGAAATTTATCCATTTTTTATCTCCTGTGTTCCTACTATTTTTTCCTTATTTTTTTTGTAATTAATATACAATTGAAATTATTTTCTCTTTCATATTTTGCTTCATCTACCATTGTTTCAATAATCTGGGGACCAAGGCCATAAATAGCATCTTCTTCGTCAAAATTTTTAAGTGGGTTAAATGGAGAACCATTTTCTTCAATTTTAACATGAACTTTATTTTCACTTGATACCCATATTACTCTTATGAACTGACCATCATTATATGAGCAGGTTATTAAAGTAGAGCATATTTCATCAATAGATAACATTAATTCCCATGTTTTTTTAAACCCGATTTTTTCCTGTGAACACATTCTCTGAACAAAATCAGAAATTGCTTCAAGTCCAGCAAATTCTTTTTCTACAATTAAAACAGCAACTCTTTCTTTATTTCCCATTTTTATAATTTAAATAAATTTTTTCTATTTCGTCAACCATTTTATCAACTGAAAACATGCTCAAAATTTTTTCTCTCCCAACTTTTCCCATTTTTTCTGCTATTTCAGGGTTTTCTAAAAGAATTTTTATTTTCTCAGCCAGTTTATTTATATCTTTACTTTTTACTAAAAAGCCAGTCTGTCCATCTATTACAATTTCTTTTGCTCCATCCACATTAAAAGATACAACTGGTTTTCCACCTGCAAGGGCCTGTGCTACTGCTTTTGGGAGTCCCTCTCTTAAACTTGTATGTACAACAATATCTATTACTGAAACATATTCTGGAATTTTTTCAGGTGGGACAAGACCTGTAAATATTACTTTTTTTTCAATCCCTTTTTCTTTTGCAATGTTTTTTAATTTTTCTTTCAAGATGCCATCTCCAACAAAAATAAGTTTTATATTTGAGAAATTGTTAACGAGCATAGAAAAAGCAGAAAGTAAATATTCCTGTCCTTTTAATGGGAATAATCTTCCTATCATTCCAATAACTTTTTCATCTTTATCAATTCTCAATTTTTTTCTTAAATATTCTCTTTTGTTTTGAACTTCAATATATGGTGTAATAGGAAAACCACTGTAAATGACAGAATATTGATTTTCTTTTCCTATGCCATTTTTAAGATACCTTTCTTTCATAATTTCTCCAACACATATAAAATGGTCAGTAAATTTTCCTGCTATTTTTTCAGTTATTTTGTAAAAAAGATAAGCAAATTTTTTTTGGTTTGGATAAAAAGAGGGCCCATGAATTGTATGAATAACAGTTGTTTTTCTATTTGATAATTTTCCTGCCATTCTTCCAAGAACTCCTGCTTTTCCACTATGGGTATGAATTATATCATATTTATTTTTTTTAAGGACTTTAAAAATTTTAATGAAAGCAATTATATCATAAAATGGGTTTAAGTTTCTTATAAGTTGAGGAATTATTATTAAATTTATATTTTTATTTCTGACTTCATTTTCTAAGGAACCTTCTGGTCCCTTAGTTTTTCCACTTACAAGGTCAACATTATATCCTTTTTTTTTAAGCCCTTCTACTGTAAAAATTGTATTTTCCTGCGCTCCGCCAATAACCAATCTTGTAATAATATGACATATTTTCATATCAGTGCAGTAATTCTCATTAATATTTAGTTAGCAGGTATATTAAGGAGTTTTATAGCATTTTCTCTTGCAACTTTATTGAAAACAATTTCT